>NZ_VHIJ01000066.1:0-1604 GCF_006680095.1 Pseudarthrobacter sp. B4EP4b
GAAGAAACAAGCATCCGTACTAACAACCGGTGACAGCCACCAGGCACCTATCCGTTGATATTCCACCCTTGAGCACCCGCCGCAGAACTTGCGTCTGCGCAACGGGCATATACTCCTGACAAACCCCCACCACCACATACGCGGCAATGAATGCTTGTAGGTGCTCCTTAGAAAGGAGGTGATCCAGCCGCACCTTCCGGTACGGCTACCTTGTTACGACTTAGTCCCAATCGCCAGTCCCACCTTCGACAGCTCCCTCCCACAAGGGGTTAGGCCACCGGCTTCGGGTGTTACCAACTTTCGTGACTTGACGGGCGGTGTGTACAAGGCCCGGGAACGTATTCACCGCAGCGTTGCTGATCTGCGATTACTAGCGACTCCGACTTCATGGGGTCGAGTTGCAGACCCCAATCCGAACTGAGACCGGCTTTTTGGGATTAGCTCCACCTCACAGTATCGCAACCCTTTGTACCGGCCATTGTAGCATGCGTGAAGCCCAAGACATAAGGGGCATGATGATTTGACGTCGTCCCCACCTTCCTCCGAGTTGACCCCGGCAGTCTCCTATGAGTCCCCACCATCACGTGCTGGCAACATAGAACGAGGGTTGCGCTCGTTGCGGGACTTAACCCAACATCTCACGACACGAGCTGACGACAACCATGCACCACCTGTAAACCGACCGCAAGCGGGGCACCTGTTTCCAGGTCTTTCCGGTTCATGTCAAGCCTTGGTAAGGTTCTTCGCGTTGCATCGAATTAATCCGCATGCTCCGCCGCTTGTGCGGGCCCCCGTCAATTCCTTTGAGTTTTAGCCTTGCGGCCGTACTCCCCAGGCGGGGCACTTAATGCGTTAGCTACGGCGCGGAAAACGTGGAATGTCCCCCACACCTAGTGCCCAACGTTTACGGCATGGACTACCAGGGTATCTAATCCTGTTCGCTCCCCATGCTTTCGCTCCTCAGCGTCAGTTAATGCCCAGAGACCTGCCTTCGCCATCGGTGTTCCTCCTGATATCTGCGCATTTCACCGCTACACCAGGAATTCCAGTCTCCCCTACATCACTCTAGTCTGCCCGTACCCACCGCAGATCCGGAGTTGAGCCCCGGACTTTCACGGCAGACGCGACAAACCGCCTACGAGCTCTTTACGCCCAATAATTCCGGATAACGCTTGCGCCCTACGTATTACCGCGGCTGCTGGCACGTAGTTAGCCGGGGCTTCTTCTTCAGGTACCGTCATTTTCTTCCCTGCTGATAGGGCTTTACACGCCGAAGGCCTTCTTCACCCACGCGGCGTCGCTGCATCAGGGTTTCCCCCATTGTGCAATATCCCCCACTGCTGCCTCCCGTAGGAGTCTGGGCCGTGTCTCAGTCCCAGTGTGGCCGGTCACCCTCTCAGGCCGGCTACCCGTCGTCGCCTTGGTAAGCCATTACCTCACCAACAAGCTGATAGGCCGCGAGTCCATCCAAAACCACAAAAAGCTTTCCACCAACCACCATGCGATGATCAGTCATATCCGGTATTAGACCCAGTTTCCCAGGCTTATCCCAGAGTTAAGGGCAGGTTACTCACGTGTTACTCACCCGTTCGCCACTAATCCCC
>NZ_VHIJ01000067.1:0-494 GCF_006680095.1 Pseudarthrobacter sp. B4EP4b
CTCGGCAACGTCCCGGTCCCCAAGGCGGACGTCCTGGTCACCGTCCCGGTACTCGCCCTCTTCGGCATCACGGACGAACCGGCAAACCTGGACGGGTATGGTCCGATCCCCGCGTCGATGGCCCGAAAACTCGTCGCCAACGGCGCGAGTTCCTTCTACCGTGTGCTCGTCGATCCACGGGACGGGGCACCGCTGGAAATCGGCCGCACCAGCTACCGGCTCACCAAAGCCATGAAAAAAGCCCTGCAAATCCGGGACGGAAAATGCACCTTCCCCGGCTGCAACAACCCATCCCTCGACAACGACACCGACCACCTCCACGCCTGGCAACACGGCGGACATACCGGGATCAGCAACCTGGCCCAACTCTGCCCAAAGCACCACCGCATCAAACACAACAGTGGCTGGGAACCCACACCAGCCAGCACAACCGAACCACCCGGCTGGACCTCACCCACCGGCCGCCACTACAAAGCCGAACAACCCGACCACGA
>NZ_VHIJ01000067.1:1036-3634 GCF_006680095.1 Pseudarthrobacter sp. B4EP4b
CGAACCACCCGGCTGGACCTCACCCACCGGCCGCCACTACAAAGCCGAACAACCCGACCACGATCCACCCCAATGGCCACCCGGACACCTGCCCCGTGCAACCGACACAACCCGGCTCCCGACGCGTGCGCCGGAAACAACAAGGCTCTTGAAGGGTGCAACGGATACAACCGGACTCCTGACCCGTGCAATCGACACGACTGGATTCCTGACGCCTGCTCAAGATCCACCCGCAACGGAATCAAGTGGATCCATGGACTTTCCGGGCTTCAACCCGCCCTTTGCAGAGCCAGTCGATGACGACCTTGACGATCCCTCCGACTACGCGCCGGACGATCCCATCTGGGACGACTTCTACGCCCACCCCCCAAAACTGCCCAAAGACCCGCTCAAGGAGTGGCAGCGGAAGTGGGAGCGGGACATGATTAACTCCTGAAGCCGCCGTCAATCTGGAGTCGCCTGAAGTCCGATTCTGTTTTGAAGTCCGAGCTGCTCTGAAAACGTCAGCTCCGCTGGAACGACGAGCTCATGAACGGGACATAGGCAGAGCCAGTCCCGTCGGCCACTCCCGCTTCCTCATGCATCCCGCTGTCCCCCGTGGCCTTGTCGTCACGGGTACGAAGCTCCGTCACATGGGTCAGCACGTCGCCATCCACGCGCAGCGTATGGCGGGTCCAGCCGGCACCGCCGCGGCGCTCCACGCGCAGGGCTCCGTTGTGCCATGTGCACCGGACCGCAGCCGCGGGTGCCGGGCCTGCATTGTCTACGTAGTACCAGAAAACGTCCTGGTGATCCGGATCGACCGTGAAGATGCCATGGCCTTCGAAATGCGTCCCGTCCGGTTCGCGGTGACTATAGCTCTGCACCACCGCGGACCCGCCCGCTACCGGGGTGTACGTCACCTCGGCATCGACAGTTCGCTCGGGGCCCCAGGCACCAGCAGCGAACCGGGTACTCCCGCGCCAGTGGCCCAGGAATCCTGCCAGGGCCCGCGGGGCGCGGCCGGGAGGGATCCGTTCCACATCCCTCACCTCCAGAACTGAAGCCTTGCCCGGCCACCGGCCAGGTCCTGCCGTTCCCGCTGAGTCACGCCGTTCCCGCTAAATCCAGCCGTTCCGGCCAGGTCCGCGGTTTGCCCGGTTAGAGCCCGAAAGTCTCGGTCTCTTCAAAGGGTCCCACAACAGTCACGGTCCTGGGTGCCGCAGCCAGCTCCGCCGCAAGGTCCTGGACCTGCTCGGCCGTCACAGCCTTGATGAGCCGCAGGGTTTCATCGATGTCCTGGTACTCACCGGAGACGAGTTCGGCCCGGCCCAGCCGGGACATCCGCGAGCCCGTGTCCTCAAGGGCCAGCACGATGCCGCCACAGAGCTGGCCTACGGCCTTGCGGAGTTCGTCGTCGGAAATTCCATGCTCGGCAAGCTTCTCCAGCTCGATCGACAGCAGGTCCAGGACCTGGCGCACCTTGGAGGGGGTGCAGCCGGCGTACATGCCGAAGTACCCGGCATCGGCGTAGGAGGACGCGAAGGAATATGTGGAGTAAACGAGGCCGCGCTTCTCACGGATCTCCTGGAACAGGCGCGAGGACATGCCTCCGCCCAGAACCGCGTTCAGGACGCTCATGACATAGCGGCGTTCGTCGGTGGCGACGATGGTGGGGCAGCCCATGATGATGTTCGCCTGCTCCACCGCCCGCTTGACCACGTGGAGGCCTGCGGTCCCGGTGATCAGGGCCCGGTCCGTGGAACGGCGCTCGACGGGCGCGGCGTCGGCTTTCAGCGACCAGCCCGCAGACTCGAGGGCGTCCACCACCAGGTTGCAGACGACGTCGTGCTCCAGGCCCCCGGCAGCGGTGATCACCAGTTCATCGGGCCGGTAATACCGCTGATAGTGTTCCCACACGGAGTCGCGGGCCACGGCCTTAATGGCATCGGGCGTGCCGCCGATGGGCCGGCCCAGGGGGTGGTTGCCGAGTACAGCGGAGACAAAGTGTTCGTGTGCGACGTCGGTGGGGTCGTCGCTGTCCATCGCGATTTCCTCGAGGATGACGTCGCGTTCCTGCTCCATCTCCGCCGGGTCCAGCACCGCTCCGGTGATCATGTCCGCAATGACGTCGATGGCCATGGGCAGGTCGGAGTCCAGGACGCGGGCGAAGTAGCAGGTGCTTTCCTTGGCAGTTGCTGCATTTGACTCACCGCCTACCTCGTCAAAGGCGGAAGCGATTTCAAGGGCGGTTCGGCGCTTTGTCCCCTTGAACAGGAGATGCTCCAGGAAATGCGTGGATCCGTGCTGTCCGGGAGCCTCGTCCCGGGAACCCACTCCCACCCAAAAACCGATGGTCGCAGACCGCTGCCCCGGCATTGCCTCCGTCAGCACCCGCACTCCCCCGGGCAGCACGGAACGCCGGACCTCGGAGCCGCCGTCGGAACCGTGGACCAGGGTGTCGCCGCGGTGGTTCTGCTCAAGCGGCAGGGGTACAACAGTCATTGAGGCCTTTCAAAAGGGGCAGCCGGGATCTGGCTGCCATCGTAACAGCGGCGGGGCCGGTGGATCATCCACCGGCCCCGCCGATTCATGCAAGTACTGCGGGCTTCGCCCGCA
>NZ_VHIJ01000067.1:4154-19278 GCF_006680095.1 Pseudarthrobacter sp. B4EP4b
GGGCGGGGCGGGTGGATCATCCACCGGCCCCGCCGATTCATGCAAGTACTGCGGGCTTCGCCCGCAAGCCGGAGCTGTTAGACGTCAGCGCCTTCAGCAGGTTCGGTGGTGTGGGCGCGCTCGGTCTCAACCTCGGCGCCTTCCTCCTCGGCAACTACCGGGGCGAGCGAGAGCTTTCCGCGGTCGTCGATCTTGGTGATCTCCACCTGGACCTTCTGGCCCACCGAGACAACGTCGTCGACATTGTCCACGCGCTTGCCGTTGGCCAGCTTGCGCAGCTCGGAGATGTGCAGGAGGCCGTCCTTGCCCGGAGTCAGCGACACGAAGGCACCGAAGGTGGTGGTCTTGACGACCGTACCCAGGTAACGCTCGCCGATTTCCGGGACCTGCGGGTTGGCAATGGCGTTGATGGCGGAACGTGCTGCTTCTGCAGACGGGCCGTTGGTGGCACCAATGTAGACCGTGCCGTCGTCCTCAATGGATATGTCGGCGCCGGTGTCTTCCTGGATCTGGTTGATCATCTTGCCCTTGGGGCCGATGACCTCGCCGATCTTGTCCACGGGGATCTTCACGGCGATGACGCGCGGCGCGAACTCGGAGAGCTCGTCCGGGGTGTCGATGGCCGAGTTGATGACCTCGAGGATGTGCAGGCGGGCTTCGCGGGCCTGCTTCAGCGCTGCTGCCAGCACCGAGGCGGGGATACCGTCGAGCTTGGTGTCCAGCTGGATGGCCGTGACGAACTCGGAGGTACCGGCAACCTTGAAGTCCATGTCGCCGAAGGCATCTTCAGCGCCGAGGATGTCGGTCAGTGCCGCGTAGCGGGTCTGACCGTCCACCTGGTCAGAGACGAGGCCCATGGCGATACCGGCGACGGCGGCCTTCAGGGGCACACCGGCGTTCAGCATGGACAGGGTGGAGGCGCAAACGGAACCCATCGACGTCGAACCGTTGGATCCGAGGGCCTCGGACACCTGGCGGATGGCGTAGGGGAATTCCTCGCGGGACGGCAGGACCGGCACGAGCGCGCGCTCGGCCAGGGCACCGTGGCCGATTTCGCGGCGCTTGGGCGAGCCCACGCGGCCGGTTTCACCGGTGGAGTACGGCGGGAAGTTGTAGTTGTGCATGTAGCGCTTGGTCTTCACCGGCGACAGCGAGTCGATCTGCTGTTCCATCTTCAGCATGTTCAGCGTGGTGACACCCATGATCTGGGTCTCGCCGCGTTCGAAGATGGCCGAACCGTGAACGCGCGGCAGGACCTCAACCTCGGCGGTGAGCTGGCGGATATCCGTCAGGCCGCGGCCGTCGATGCGGATCTGGTCCTTGAGGATTCGCTGGCGCACCACGTGCTTGGTGACCGAGCGGAATGCTGCGGACAGCTCCTTCTCGCGGCCTTCGAACTGGCCGGCCAGGGAAGAGGTGACTTCGTCCTTGAGGGCGTCCGAAGCGTTGTCGCGCTCCTGCTTGTCGGCGATCTGGAAGACGGCAGCCAGCTTCTCGGCGGCAGCGGCTTCAACAGCGGCGTAAACGTCGTCTTCGTAGTCCAGGAAGACCGGGAATTCGACAGTGGGCTTGGCTGCGCGGGCAGCCAGGTCCGCCTGGGCGTCGCAGAGTGCCTTGATGAACGGCTTGGCAGCCTCGAGGCCCTCGGAAACAACCTCTTCGGTGGGGGCGGTGGCGCCCTGTTCCTTGATGAGGTTCCAGGAGTTGTCCGTTGCTTCGGCTTCAACCATCATGATGGCGACGTCGTCACCGGCAACGCGGCCGGCCACCACCATGTTGAACACGGAGTTTTCCAGCTGGGAGTGCTTGGGGAATGCAACCCACTGTGATCCGTTTTCGTCGGCGACCAGGGCAACGCGGACGCCGCCGATGGGGCCGGAGAACGGCAGGCCGGAAAGCTGCGTGGACATGGAGGAGGCGTTGATGGCCACCACGTCGTAGAGCTCGTCAGGGTTGATCGCCAGGACGGTCACCACGATCTGGACCTCGTTGCGCAGGCCCTTGATGAAGGCGGGGCGCAGCGGGCGGTCCATCAGGCGGCAGGCCAGGATGGCTTCTGTGGACGGGCGGCCTTCACGGCGGAAGAACGAGCCCGGGATGCGGCCGGCAGCGTACATGCGCTCTTCGACGTCGACCGTCAGCGGGAAGAAGTCAAAGCCTTCACGCGGGTGCTTGCCGGCAGTGGTGGCGGACAGCAGTGCGGTGTCATCGTCGATGTACACCATGGCTGCGCCGGCTGCCTGCTTGGCAAGGCGGCCGGTTTCGAAGCGGATTACGCGCTTGCCAAAACGGCCATTGTCAATGACTGCTTCCGAGAACTGGATTTCGGGACCCTCCAAGAGAGTCACCTCCGTTTCTGTTTGACGGAAGTCCAGCCGCATCAACCCGGCCAGCATCTGTCTACTGGCCCTGCACCCGGTCATCGATCGAGACCCACGGGCCGCCGGCTTCAATCAACGAAGCCGTTCCCGGGGATCACTACCGAGGACCGCGAATGCGTGATGCGGTTGATCCTCCTGTTTAATTTTTCATTTGAAGAAGGCGGCCCGTTCCGCGATGGAAAGGGCCGCCCCTAAGTCCGACTAGCGGCGCAGGCCGAGGCGCTCGATGAGCGAACGGTAGCGGGCGATGTCAGTCTTCTTGAGGTAGCTCAGCATGCGCTTGCGACGACCAACCATGGCCAGCAGACCGCGCTGGGTGTGGTAATCGTGCTTGTGCTCCTTCATGTGCTCAGTCAGATCCTTGATCCGCTGGGTCAGGACCGCAACCTGGACCTCCGGTGAACCGGTGTCGCCTTCTCCGGTTGCGTATTCCTTGATGATGGACTGCTTTACAGCGGCGTCAAGTGCCACAATAACTCCTAGGGATGTGCCGTGAGGGCCCAGGTCAGAAACTCACTGCCGGGTCTGCCGCTTGCAGCCGGACCAGGACATCCTGGCCAGCGCCGCGCGCGGCAGGAACCAGCCGCCACGGACTGCAGCCGGATCCATCGTCCAGTTTACCGGCCCCGTCCCAATCTTGTCGAAACAGGGCCGCCAAGGAGGCAATCAGTCGGGGCAGGCACCCAGCTAGCGCAGCAGCCGGTCCCGGATCGCCGACATCCCGTACAGGACCTCCCCGAAGCTGGTGCTCAGCGGCGACAGCCCCACGCGGATGCCGTGCGGGGCACGGAAGTCAGGGATCACGTCGTCATCCCACAGCGCCGCCACCGTCTCCTTGCTGAAGGCGGGATGGTCCAGGGTGATGTGGCTGCCCCGCTCCCCCGGTCCCCGCGGCGTGGCAAGCTCCACGCCCAATGGCGCCAGCAGGGCATCGAAGACCTCGATGGCGAAGGTGGTCAGCTGCACTGACTTCTCCCGGATGGCAGCCATGCTTGCCTCTTCGATCAGGTCCAGCGTGCCCCGCATGGCGAGCATCCCAAAAATTGCCGGCGTCCCGCTGAGGAATCCGCGGATGCCGGGTGCAGGCTCATACCCGGCCGCCATTTCGAACGCATCCTTGCGCCCCATCCACCCCCAAATCGGCTGGTTGAGTGTGCCAACGTGGCGATGGTTGACGTACGCGAACGCGGGCGACCCCGGCCCGCCGTTGAGGTACTTGTACGTGCAGCCGGCAGCAAAGTCCGCGCCCGCACCGTCCAGGTCCAGCTCCACCGACCCCGCGGAATGGCAAAGATCCCACACCACCAGCGCACCGGCGTCGTGCACTGCCTGGGTGATGGCCGGCAGGTCAGCCACATGGCCGGAACGGTAGGCGATGTGGCTCAAAAGTACGACGGCGGTGCGCGGCCCTGTCACCTGGCGCACCTGGTCAACGGTCACCCCGGCCGCGGGATCGGTTTCGATCCAGCGGAGCGTCAGGCCTTCCTCGAGGGCGATGCCCTCGACAAGGTAGCGGTCCGTGGGGAAGTTTTCGGTGTCCAGTACCAGCTCGTTCCGGTCCGGGTCGGAAACGGCCGCGAGGGCTGCGCGGATAAGTTTGTACAGGACCACCGTGGTGGAATCGGCGATGATGGTCTGCCCCGGAGCCGCGCCGAGCACGGCCCGTCCCAGCTGGTCGCCGATGGCCTGGGGCAGCTCGAGCCATTCCTCGTCCCAGCCGCGGATTAAGCGGCCGCCCCAGCCGTCCCGGATAAAAGCGCCGATGTCCTCCACGGTCCGCTTCAGCGGCCGGCCCAGCGAGTTCCCGTCCAGGTAGGACAGCGGCGTGTCAGTGCCGACGAAGAGGTTCCTGTAGTGCGCCAGCGGGTCCTGCCGGTCCAGCACGGCAGCGCGCTGCTTCAGGGATGCGTCCGCGCTTTCTGCGTTTCCTGCCGCCGCGTTTCCTGCCACGGGCTGCTGCTGGATGCTCATTGGCCGATCTCCGTCCTGACGGCGAATAGTTCCGGGAAAAACGTCAGTTCCAGTGCCTTCTGCAGGAATGCGGCACCGCTGGACCCGCCGGTCCCCGACTTCATGCCGATGGTCCGCTGGACCGTGCGCAGGTGCCGGAACCGCCATAGCTGGAAGTTGTCCTCCAGGTCCACCAGTTCCTCGCAGGCCTCGTAGGCGGGCCAGTTGTCGGCAGCATTTTCGTAGATGTGCTTGAACAGGGGAAGGAGCTCAGGAGTGAATTCGTGGGCCTGGGTTACGTCCCGTTTTAACACGGTCTCGGGAACCTCAAAGCCCTGCCGGGCCAGGTAGGCCAGGAATTCGTCGTAGATGCTGGGCGCGTTAAGCAATTGCTCCAGCATGGCGTGGGCTTCGGGATCGGACTCGAAGACCGAGAGCATCTTGCCGTTTTTGTTGCCGAGGATGAACTCCACGGCGCGGTACTGGCTGGACTGGAATCCCGAGGCATGGCCCAGGAACCCGCGGAACTGCGAATACTCGGTTGGCGTCAGTGTGGCCAGCACGGACCACTGTTCGGTGAGGGTTTTCTGGATGTGCTTGACCCGGGCGATGCCCTTGAGCGCCGAACCAAGGTCGTCGTCCCGCAGCCACGCCGCGGTGCTGCGCAGCTCATGCAGTACCAGCTTCAGCCACAGCTCGGTGGTCTGGTGCTGGATGATGAACAGCATCTCGTCATGGTGTTCCGGCCGGCTGACCGGGTGTTGCGCGCTGAGCAGGGTTGGCAGTTGCAGGTATGAGGCGTAGCTCATCCTCGAGCTGAAATCACGGACAATACCTTCGTCCAGTTTCCTGGTGTTCTTCTCAACGGACACGGTACTGCCTTTCGCTCCTGCGCTTGTTGCCGGTGGCCTTGGCTGGAATTCCTGCCTGCTCTTCCTGCCTGTGGCGCCGACGTTCAGACCGTCAGCGCCTGGCCAGGAGGTCGTGCGCCTGGACCACGTCCAGGCGCATCTGGTCCACCAGCGCCTCAGGCCCACGATAAGCCACCATGCCCCGGAGCCGGGCCACAAATTCAACAACTACTGTCTGGCCGTACAGATCGAAGTCTTCCACCGCTTCATGCGGACGGTCGATCACGTGCGCTTCCACCTGCCGGCTCACGCCGTCGAACGTGGGATTGGACCCCACGGAGATGGCCGCGGGCCACCGTGTCCCGGCCTGGTCCACCAGCCAGCCGGCGTAGATGCCGTCGGCGGGGATGAGTCCGCTGGCATTGGAGGAGAGGTTGGCGGTTGGAAATCCGAGGGCGCGGCCGCGGGCAGCGCCATGGACCACTTCGCCGCGCATCCGGTGGGAACGGCCCAGCACTGCGGCCGCGGTGGCCACGTCCCCTTCCTGGAGGGCTTCGCGCACCCAGGTGGAGGAGCAGCGGCGGTCCGTGCCGTCCTCGTTATGCAGCGGGTAGCCCTCCGAGCCGAACTCGCTGATCACCTGGACGTCGAAGCCGAACTTCCCGCCCAGGGCCTTCATGGTGTCCAGGTCGCCGGAATTGCCACGGCCGAAGCGGGCGTCGTGGCCGATCACCACGTGGCTGGCGTGCAGGCAGTCCACCAGGAACTGCTCCACGAACTCTTCAGCGGTGAGGCTGGCGAGGTCCAGCGAGTACTTCATCACCAGGATGGCGTCCAGGCCGAGCTCCCCCAGTGCCTCCAGCTTGTCCTCAAGCCCCATGATCAGTTCAGGTGCCGACTCAGGGCGGTGGATCAGGGCCGGGTGGGGATCAAAGGTGACTGCCACGGACCTGGACCTGGTGAGCCGGGCGGTGCGGATCAGCTCGGACAGCACCTGCTGGTGGCCGCGGTGGACGCCGTCGAAGTTGCCGAAGGTGACAACAGATGGGCCGAAGTCCGCCGGGACTTCGGACGGATCGTTCCAGATGTAGACCATCACCCTCGCCTTTAACTGCGTGCAAGTATCAACGTTCAGGACCGTACCGGCCACGGAACTCTCTAAAGATTACCCGCACTCAGAGGTGCGGCTTTGCCAAGGGCCGGCTGCGGGAACCCGGCCCCTTGGCAGTCATGCCTTCAGTGAGGGCCGGCGGCGGTACAGCCACACCAGGCCCAGGATGGGCAGCAGCAACGGGATGAATCCGTAGCCACGGCCAAACAGCGACCAGACGGTCTCGTGCGGGAACTGGACGGAGTCAAACACGCTCAGGGCGCCCACCACCAGCACTCCCACCAGTTCCACCAGGACCGCGGCGACGGAGACCTTGAACCATGTGCTGCCGGGCTTGGCCAGGGACACTGTGGCCACCACGTACACCAGCGCGGCGAAGGCGGACAGCAGGTAGGCCAGCGGCGCCTCGGAAAACTTGGTGAGGATCTGGTACCCGGCGCGGGCAGTGGCTGAAATGGCGAAGACCGCGTAGACCGCGATCAGCAGTCGCCCCGGCCCGGTGTTGCGGGTGTTCTTGGCACCCGTAGCGCTGGCGGCTGCGCCCTTGGCGGGGGCTTCGGAGTTCTGGTTTTTCACGTTTGGTGCTTCTTCTTCCACTTCAGTACCAGATCTGGTTCATTCGGGCGGCCATCACCAGTGCGGTGACGCCAACAGCGGCCAGGACAAAGTTGCTCCACCGGGTCCGTTCCAGGATGGACCAGTAGACGGCGGCCGGCGGCAGGAGCATGGCGGTGGCGAGGTAACCCCAGAACTCCCAGGCCTCTCCGGCGATGGGTTCGCCGGCGATGACCCGCACGATGGATCCCACCAGGTACACCAGCAATGCCACCTCGACGGCCGCCACCGAGAGGATGGTGACGTCGTTCGGGGCTTTCTTGAGGATGCCCGCCAGTAGGCAGGTCCCGGTGGAGATCAGACCCACCACCAGGATGATGTAGAAATACGCGTCCACGCTCAGGCCGCCCCGGAGGTGCCGGGGACCGGCCTGTCGGTGGTGCCCGGCCGGTCGGAGTTGCCAGGCCCGTCGGTGGTGCCTGGACCGTTTGAGGGCCCGCCGGTCCCGGGTGCGAACACCAACACGGGTTTGGCGAAGCTGCCGGCGTCGGCCAGCAGTGCCACCAGGCTTCCGTCCGGGGCGAAGGCAGCGGCGGGATGTTCGGCAGTGGCTGCGGCGGAACTCCCGGGGGCGGCGCCGGCAGCGATCCGCCGGCCGAAGGAGATCTCCGTGGTTTCCTCCGGGCTGAGTTCGCGGTTGGGCATCAGCGCCCGGGCGGCATCGGCCATGTCGAGGACGTTGAGTTCCTCGGCAAGCTGTTCAAGAGTGCGCGCCTGCTCCAGCGAGTACGGTCCCACGTGCGTGCGCCGCAGGGCTGTGAGGTGTCCCCCGACGCCCAGCGCATTGCCGAGGTCGCGGGCCAGCGCACGGATATAGGTCCCCGACGAGCATTCCACGGTGACGTCCAGGTCCACGACGTCCGCCGCGGCGTCCCTGTTGATGCTGTGCACCTCGAACCGGTGGATGGTGACCGGGCGCGACGCGAGCGTGACCTCTTCCCCCGAGCGGACGCGGGCATAGGCACGTTCACCGTTGACCTTGATGGCGCTGACGCTGCTGGGCACCTGCTGGATCTGACCGGTAAGGGCCGCAACGCCGTCGTGAATTGCCTGCTCAGCCACCTCCGCAGTGGAAGCCGTGGCAGTCACTTCACCTTCGGCGTCGTCCGTCACGGTGGACTGTCCAAGGCGGATGGTGGCGGTGTACGTCTTGGAGGTGCCAACAATGTAGGTGAGCAGGCGGGTTGCTTTGTTGATGCCCACCACCAGCACGCCCGTGGCCATGGGATCGAGGGTGCCGGCGTGCCCTACTTTTCGGGTACCGGCGATGCGCCGCATCCGGCCAACCACATCATGGCTGGTCCATCCCTGCGGTTTGTCCACTATCACCAGTCCAGAAAGCACGCTTCCCAGTATATCGGCGCTGGTCCCGGCCCCGGCCCACACCCGTCGGGCCTTGGCTGGCGGCCGACCCCTGCGGCTGATTGTGCAGCAAAGAGCCGGTTAGGATGGCAGGCATGCCTGAGCTTGCCGCCCATGTCCGCGACGTGCCCGTCAACCAGATCCGCGAGATCACCGAGGCCGCGTGGCGCACCCCCGGCGCGCTGGTACTCAGCATCGGCGAGCCCGGGTTCCCGCTCCCGCGCCACGTCCTCGACGCCGGCATCGCCTGCCTGGACAGGGACGAAACCAACTACACCCCCAATGCGGGCGTCCCGGCGCTGCGCGAGGCGTTCGCGGCGCGCTTCCGGGAACGCGCAGGCGTCAGCCACAACAACGGCATTGGTGCTGAACGGGTGTACGTGGTGGCCGGCGCGCAGCAGGGCCTGCACCTTGCCATGAGCCTGCTGCTCTCCCCCGGCGACGAGATCCTGATTCCCAACCCGGGCTACCCCACTTTTGCCATGACCAGCCGGCTCCTGAACGCGGTCCCGGTGGGCTACCCGCTCTACCCGGACCAGGATTTCCAGCCCAGGACCGAAGATATCGAGGCGCTCATCACGGACCGGACCCGGGTGCTGGTCCTGAATTCCCCGTCCAATCCGCTGGGCGCGGTCCTCGCGGAAGAGCTGACGCGGGAACTCGTGGAGCTGGCCCGGCGCCACGATCTGTGGGTGATCTCGGACGAGTGCTACGAGGCGTTCACCTACGACGTGCCACACGTGAGTCCGGCGAGGTTCGACGGCGAACTGCCGGGCGAGGCGCGTGTCTTCACCTCCCTGACACTGTCGAAGACGTACGGCCTCACGGGGCTCCGGATCGGCGCCCTGGTGTGCCCGCCGGGCCTGGAGCAGAAGATGAACAATGTGATGGAGTCGATTGTCTCGTGCGTGGCATCGCCGTCACAGTACGCCGCTATTGCAGCCCTTACCGGACCCCAGGATTACGTCCGGCACGCGCACGAACACTACCGGGCCAACCGGGACGCGGCGTCCGCGGTGCTCGATTCAAAGGGCATTCCGTATTTGAAGGCCGACGGCGCGTTCTACCTTTGGGCGGATGTGTCCCATGTCAGCGGCGGCGACGTCCGGGCCTGGGTCCGGCGCTTCCTCGCCGACTCAGGTGTTGCCCTCGCACCGGGGACGGCGTTTGGTTCCATTGGCGAGGGCTGGGTGCGGATTGCGCTGTGCGGCAAGCGGGAGGAACTTCTCGAGGGACTGTCCAGGCTTCCCGAACGGGTGTGACTCAGCTGCTCAGCGCAGCTTTTCCGTCAGCGCCGCGTTCCCGCCAGCGCACCATCCAGCCAGGTGCGGAGCGCTTCGGCCGGTGCCGCTCCCGCCTGCCGGGCAGCCACCTTTCCGTCAACGATCACCATCAGTGTGGGGATGGCCTGCACGTCGAACCGCCGGGACAGGCCCGGATTCTTGTCCACGTCGACCTTGACCAGCTTGACGGCCCCCTCGCGCTCGCGGGCCAGTTTGTCCAGGACCGGGCTCACCATACGGCACGGCCCGCACCAGTCAGCCCAGAAATCCACCAGCACCGGCACGGGTGACTGTTCGGCCACCGTGCTGAAATCGGCGTCGCCGGCGTCCACGATCCAGGGCAGCCCGCCGTGGCAATTGCCGCAGCGTGGCCGCCCGGCGGCATTGGCCGGGACGCGGTTGGTTTTCCCGCAGTGGGGACACTTGATGAGGGAAGCTTCCATGCCTAGTAGTCCTTCCGGCTTTTATGCGCGCCCCAGGCAAGGAACGGGGCGTCCGACGCCGGGACGTCGCCTCTGCTGACCGGCAGCAGTTCGGGACGGGTGCCTGAGAAGTAATCGTAGAAGATGGCATCATCAAAGCCGGCGGACGCGGCGCCGTAGCGGTCCGCCGCGTAGTAGACACGGTCGATCCGGGCCCAGAGCGCCGACGCCAGGCACAGCGGGCACGGCTCGCAGCTGGTGTAGAGGACTGCCCCGCGCAGGTCAAAATTCCGAATGGCGGCAGCTGCCGTGCGGATGGCCACCACTTCGGCGTGGGCGGTGGGATCGTTGTCGCGGGTGACCCGGTTGACCCCCTCGTGCACTTGCCCGTCTTTGGTCACCACCAGGGCACCGAAGGGACCGCCGCCGTCGGCAACGTTCCGGGTGGCAAGTGCCACGGCCCGTTCGAGGTAATGATTCGCAGCGCCCTGGTCCGCTTGGTTCATAGCTCGATCCTAGCCAAAGGGGTTGGTATTAGGGGACGAAGTAGGGGGCGGATTAGGGGGCAGTTCCCCGGCAACTACCCGTGGGTACAGGCCTAGTCTTAGGCCGGGAGCTCCCTGCCCGTCCTCCCATCCACTCCATTCCCCGGCTCTCAAGGCCAAAAATCACGGAGTACCCAATGAAGACAAAGTTTCCGATCGCCGCGTGTATTGCTGCCGCGGCGTTAGTCCTTCCCGCTGGGCCCGCGGTTGCGGGTTCCAGTGACCAGCCGACGCCGCGCACGCGGGCCGAGGGCCTGGCAACACCTCTCAGCCTGGCCGTGGATGCGGAGGAATCGATCCTCGTCACCCAGAATTTCGCCGGCCTCCTCAGCCGTGTCCATGATGACGGCACCACCACTACGCTCTACCAAGGCAAAGAGGGTTGGGACGTTGGCGGCGTCGAAATGCGCCACGGGACCACGTATTTCGTGGAGAGCATAGGCGCGGGCGTCGGTATACCCGAGAACCTCCAAGGCCACTTGAAGTCCATTGACGAGGACGGAGACGTCCGAACCATCGCGGACCTGGCCCGCTACGAACGTAAGCACAACCCGGACGGTGATCAGCATTACGGCTTCAGTGACGACGTCTCAGACAAATGTCTGGAGGGTTGGCCTGAGTTCCCGCCCGCCCGTTACAAGGGCACGGTCGATTCACATCCCTACGGTGTGGCGGTGAAAGGCGGTAAGGCGTATGTAGCTGACGCCGGCGCAAACGCCATTCTTGAAGTCGACCTTGAGAGCGGCGACATTTCCACATTGGCAGTGCTGCCCCCGCGGCCAGTCAAGATTCAGGCCGAAACGCTGGTCCCCGTGGACATGGAGGGGAACACGATGCCAGTTCCTGAGTGTGTTGTCGGGGAAAGGTACGCCTTTGAATTTGTGCCCACCGACGTAGAGTTCGGCCCCGATGGCCGGCTGTACGTCACGTCCCTGCCTGGCGGTCCGGAGGATCCGTCCCTGGGAGCCAGGGGTGCAGTGTTCCGGGTGGATCCCTGGGACGGCGACGTGCATCTGTGGGCTGACGACATCCTGACCCCCACTGGCCTTGCGATCGCTGACAATGGCGATATCTACGTCGCTTCGCTCTTCGGCGGCAACATCCTGAAGTTGAGTTGCTGGGGAGACCACCGGTCTGAGTTCGTGACAGTAAACCAGCCGGCCGCCGTCGAATTCCAGGCCGGACACCTGTTCGCTACGGTTGATGCGCTGTCCGGCGCTCCGGCGGGCCCGGGAGCGGCTCCTCCAGCAGAGCAATTCAACGGCAAAGTGGTCCGGATTCATGTCGACTAGCCACTGACGGCAGTTTTGCGGGAAACGGAAGGCCCGGACCATCCGGTCCGGGCCTTCTGCTGGGTTGCCTTTGTTGCTACTTGTGGCCGTCTTCGTCGAGTTCCTCGGCATCGGTGAGGTCGAGGTCCTCTTCGTCGAAGTCGTCTTCGTCGATGTCCACATCGCCGGACGCGTCGGTCTTGTAGGGATCAGGGTCCCCGGCATGCCTGGCCTGCGCCGCGAGGGCGGCCACTTCGGCGTCGCGCTTCTTGGCCTCCCGGAGCAGCTCCTCGAGGTTCGAAGCGATAACGGGAATCTCGTCCGAGATGAATTCAAGGGTGGGAGTCAGCCGGATGCTGAGGTTGCGCCCCACTTCCTGGCGCAGCACACCCTTGGCCTTCTCCAGGCCCTTTGCAGCGTCAGCCTGGACAGCCTGGTCTCCCAGAACGGTGTAGTACACAGTGGCATGCTGCAAATCATTGGTCACCCGGGCATCAGTAACAGTAATGCCCTCCAGCCGGGGATCCTTAACCTTCCGGCCCAAGGCCTCAGCAACAACAACCTTAATCCGCTGCGCCAACTTGGCAGCACGTGCCGGATCAGCCATGAACAACTCCTATAAAAAGAAAAAATTGGGGACGTACGACGGCGGCACAAGAGCTGCGCCGGACGTTTCAGTTATGTGCCACGCACTAAAGGCGGGCCAACGACGATGCCGGAGAGTTTTGGGGGCGCCCGGGAGTGGCATCGGGCCTACCGGAGCTGGGCGGCAGAGGATCGCAAGATCCTTTGCCGCCCAGCGTAGGGGCGGGGCGCCCCCAAAACTCGGAGGCAGCCCCGCCAAAGTCAGCCTTAGACGCGCGGCTTCTCACGCATCTCGAAGGTCTCGATGATGTCGCCTTCGGTGATGTCGTTGTAAGACCCAAGACCGATACCACACTCGAAGTCCGTGCGGACCTCGGTGGCGTCGTCCTTGAAGCGCTTGAGCGTCTCAACGGTGAGGTTGTCACCGATGATCTTGCCGTCGCGGCTGATGCGCGCCTTGGTGTTGCGGCGGATGATGCCCGAGCGGACGATCGAGCCGGCGATGTTTCCGAACTTGGAGGAGCGGAAGACTTCGCGGACCTCGGCGGTGCCCAGCTGGAATTCTTCGTATTCCGGCTTGAGCATGCCCTTGAGCGCCATCTCGATGTCATCGATTGCGGAGTAGATGACGGAGTAGAAGCGCATGTCCACGCCTTCGCGGTCTGCCAGTTCGGCAACCCGCTCGGCGGGCTTGACGTTGAAGCCGATGATGACGGCGCTGTCCACTGTTGCCAGGTTGACGTCGTTCTGCGTGATGGCACCAACACCGCGGTGGATAACGCGCAGCTGCACGCCTTCGCCCACGTCGATCTTGAGCAGGGCGTCTTCGAGGGCTTCCACGGCACCGGACACGTCACCCTTGAGGATGAGGTTGAGGGTGTCGATCTTGCCTTCGGCCACGGCCTGGTCGAAGTCTTCGAGGCTGATGCGCTTGCGGCGCTTGGCCAGTGCGGCGTTGCGGTCGGCAGCTTCACGCTTCTCGGCGATCTGGCGGGCGGTGCGCTCGTCAGCGGTCACGAAGAAGGTGTCACCTGCACGCGGGACGTTGGACAGACCCAGCACCTGGACGGGGCGGGACGGGCCGGCCTCGGTCAGGGCACTGCCGTCGTCGTCGAACATCGCACGGACGCGGCCGTGGGCCGTGCCTGCCACGATGGTGTCACCGACGCGCAGGGTGCCGGACTGCACCAGGACGGTGGCTACGGAACCGCGGCCCTTGTCCAGGTTCGCTTCGATGGCGATACCGCGGGCGTCCTTGTTCGGGTTGGCGCGCATGTCCAGGGCAGCGTCCGCGGTGAGCAGGACTGCCTCGAGCAGCTCGTCGATGTTGAGGTTCTGGCGGGCAGAGACCTCCACGAACATGGTGTCGCCACCGTATTCTTCCGGAACCAGGCCGTACTCGGTCAGCTGGCCGCGGACCTTGTCCGGGTTGGCGCCTTCCTTGTCGATCTTGTTCACGGCCACCACGATGGGCACGTTGGCTGCCTGGGCGTGGTTGAGGGCTTCAACGGTCTGGGGCATTACGCCGTCGTCCGCTGCGACCACCAGGATGGCGATGTCGGTGACCTTCGCACCACGGGCACGCATGGCGGTGAACGCCTCGTGGCCCGGGGTATCGATGAAGGTGATCTTCCGGTCGTCGCCTTCGTGGGTGTGCGTGACCTGGTAGGCACCGATGTGCTGCGTGATGCCGCCGTGCTCGCCCGCCATAACGTCGGACTTGCGGATTGCATCAAGCAGGCGGGTCTTACCGTGGTCCACGTGGCCCATAACGGTGACTACCGGAGGACGTGCCTCGAGGTCTTCATCGCCTTCGGCTTCGAGTTCGGCTTCGAAGTCGATGTCGAAGCCGGAGAGCAGCTCGCGCTCCTCGTCCTCCGGGGACACGACCTGGAGCTTGTAGCCGAGCTCTTCACCCAGCAGCGCGAAGGTTTCCTCGTCCAGTGACTGCGTGGCCGTTGCCATTTCACCGAGGTGGAACAGCACGGTCACCAGTGCGGCGGGGTTTGCCTCGATCTTGTCAGCGAAGTCCGTGATGGACGAGCCGCGGCGCAGGCGGATGACGGTGTTGCCGTCGCCGCGGGGTACGCTCACGCCACCCAGCGACGGTGCGCTCATCTGCTCAAGTTCCTGGCGCTTTGCACGCTTCGACTTGCGCTGCTTGCCACGTCCGGCGCCGCCCTTGCCGAAGGCACCCTGGGTGCCGCCGCGTCCGCGGCCGCCCTTGCCAAAGCCACCGCCGGCGGGAGCTCCGCCGCCGCCACCGGGACCACCGGTTCCGGGAGCGCCGCCCGGGCGTCCGGGACCACGGCCGCCGGCACCGGGACGTCCTGCACCGGCCGGAGCCGGGCGTTCAGTGCGGTTGGGCATCATGCCCGGGGTGGGACGGTTTCCACCGGCACCACCGGGGCGCGGTGCACCGGGGCGGGGGCCGCCGGCACCTGCTGCGGGACGAGGCCCGCCAGCGCCGGCCGCGGGACGGGGACCACCGGGACGGGGTCCACCGGCACCTGCTGCGGGACGCGGACCACCGGGACGGTCGCCGTCGGTACGGCCTCCACCCGGGCGGGGCATGCCCTGCGAGGTAGCGAACGGGTTGTTGCCCGGGCGGGGAGCACGCTCACCGTCACCGCCACGGCCACGGGGCATGCCCTGCGAGGTAGCGAACGGGTTGTTGCCCGGGCGGGGACCGCCGGGACGGGGAGCAGAGCTGCCTGCCGAACCGCCCTGTCCGCCGGAGCGGGTGGG
>NZ_VHIJ01000068.1:0-6435 GCF_006680095.1 Pseudarthrobacter sp. B4EP4b
CAACTTCTGCCCCGTGATGGGAAAGTTCTCCACGGCCCGGAGCGTGTGCACACCCCAGTACGCCCCGGCCGGAACATCCCGGTCCCCCAGCAAATCATGCTCAGACCGGACACCGGTTGCTGCGGTGTTTACGGCGGTTTCGATGGTAGTCATGTGTCCTTACAGGGCTTCGTTGACGGGTACGGACGGTTGGTTCAGGAAGTCGGTTGCCTGCAGCAGGCCCACTTGACGGCCACCGCCGACAACCGGGGAGGTTGCGATCGCCGAGAGCGGCTCGACGTCCACGCCGATGGCCTCAAGGAGTTTCACGGTGGCTGGCATGCGGGCACGGTCGCCGCCGTCGGAAATCTTCACGGCAACGGCGCTGCCATCTGCCAGGCCCACCAGCTGCACGCCTTCGAAGCCGTCCTTGGCCACAGAGCCCGGAAGCAGGCGCATCAGTCCGGTGACGTCGCGACCTTCCCCGGCCACCATTTCGGGGTGGCGCTGCATGGCGAGTCCGACGGCGGCTTCCGCACTTTGGAAAGCCGGCCCGCCGTCGTCGTCTCCGGCCAGGGCGTCCGCGGCAGCGTGGGCGATGCGGCCGAAGGCGCGGGCCATGCCGCGCAGCGTCAGGGCAAAGAGCGGCGTGCCGCAGCCGTCGGTGCTGAGCGCGAAGGGCTCCTCACCGGTGAGCTCGAGGACCGTCCCGGCAACCAGCTGCTGCAACGGGTGGGAGGGATCCAGGTAGCCCCGGACCGGCCAGCCGTTGATCAGGCAGGTCGCGGCCATGGCTGCGTGCTTGCCGGAGCAGTTCTGGGTGAGCTGGGTGGCCCCGCCGCCGTTCCGCAACCATTCTTCACGCTCGGCCACGCCGTACGGCAGGTCCAAGCTGTTCTCAAAGTCATTGACGCTCAGGCCGTGCAGCTCGAGGATGCGCAGCGCCCCATCGCGGTGCTCTGCCGCGCCGGAATGGCTGGCCGCGGCCAGGGCCAGGAGGTCCGCCGGCAAGTCGAGCCCGGCGCGTACCATGGCGACGGCCTGAAGTGGCTTGAGCGAGGACCGGGGATAAAACGGGGTGAGGGGATCGCCCGCGGAGGCCACCGTTGAACCGTCTGCCGCAACAGCGATCGCCGATCCATAGTGCACGCTTTCCACGAGGCCGTCACGGACGGCTGCAACCAGGGGCTCGTGCGTGGGAAGCAAAACGGCAGTGTGGGCAGCGGAAAACACGGGGGAGGGCATGGGGTCCTTGGAGGCTTGTTGTGGTTAGTTGCTGAGAATGGAGTCGAGGGCGAGGCCCACGGCCTGAAGGTGGCGGGCCATGGCGGCACGCGCTTTTTCGGCGGAACCGGCCTCGATGGCGGCCAGGATCTCCTGGTGTTCCACATCCGAGGCGTGCTGCCGGTCGGCCACCATGTTCAGTGTCTCGGACTGGTGGGCCAGGGCGTCGCGGATGTCAGCCACGACGCTGGCGAATACCTTGTTGCCGCTGGCGCGGGCAATGGCGGCGTGGAAGCTCGAGTCCAGGGCAACCCAGGACTCCGGATCGGTTTCCGTGGCCATTGCGGCAACGATGTCCCGGAGGGTTTCGAGCTCGTCGTCGTTGCGGCGCTCTGCGGCCAGCCCGGCTGCGGGAACCTCAATATGCGGACGCGCCTCGGTCAGGTCCCGGGCCGAATACTGGCCCAGAGTGAGATCATTGGCCACCTTGTTGGCGACCACGAAGGTTCCCCTGCCCGTTTTGGTCACCGTGAGACCCAGCGCGGTGCAGGAGCGCAGCGCCTCCCGGATCACCGAACGGCTAACGCCGTACTGCTGGGAAAGCGTGGCTTCCGAACTGAGCTTGCTGCCCACTGTCAGCCGTCCGGACTCGATGTCCTGGCGGATAGCGTTGAACACTGCTTCGGCAGCACTAAGCCGTGCGAGCGGAAGGGATGCAGGCTGTCCTGCTGTCCGGCTGTCTGACAGGTTCACGCCTTAAATATGGCACTGGTCACAGTTGCTGTCAAGCCTTCCCTATTCCTGCCGCCGGCCGGCCGCACGCCGCCGCTCCCGCCGCCGTCGGGAGCGGACGTGCCATGCGATGAGGGCTGCTACCGCCACTATGGCAACGACGACGGCGAGGTCCCGGCCGGCTGCCTTGGCGACGGCCTCGTAGGAAGTGCCCGCGAGGAAACCCAGCAGGACGAAGCCGATGCCCCAGACAATCCCGCCCGCTGCGTTGTAAGCGAGGAACCGGCCGTAGGGCATTCGCGACGTGCCGGCCAGGGCGGGCATAACAGCCCGGAAGAAGGCGGTGAATCGGCCCAGGAAAACTGCGGAACCGCCCCTGCGGCGGAGGAAGTCCTGGGCGTTCTCGAGCCTCCCGGAATGGCGGCGCAGCGCCTTTGCCCTCATGATGCGCGTGCCCAGATGCTTGCCCACCTCATAGCCGACGCTGTCGCCAACGATGGCGGCGCCGACCACGAGGACCATCATGATGCCCAGCTGGACCTCGCCCCGGCTCGCTACCACTCCGCCCAGGACGGCCGCCGTCTCGCCTGGAATGACGAATCCGATGAAGAATGCGTCCTCGGCAAATACCAGGCAGAAGACCGCAATGTACGCCACCAGCGGGCTGATGTTCAGGAGGCCATCAATAAATCCTGTCATGGCAGGAGATCAGCCTTCAGGAGCCGGGGCAATACGGCGGCTGCAGCCTCCGCTGGGGATGCTGGCTGTGGGGAACGTTTGGGATGGGACGTCAAGGTTCAACTGGTCTTTCGCCGGTCAGGTACCTACGAGTATGCCCACTTGCTCCTGAAAAGTCGCTGGTAGTTCGGATTTCCCGTTATTCAGCTGCAAAGGGCCGGAACGGTGCCGACGTCGCCTGCAATCTATCCGTACCCGCCCGGCACGATCGTGCCGATACGGTCCCTGTTTTTCGCGCCTGCGCGGCGGTAGAGTGTGGGAAAAGTGCCAACCGGAACGTTCGTGCCTAGAAAGGTTTGCCATCAAACCGTCCTTTTCCGATCACCTTGCGGCCGAAGTCCGTGCGCGCCGCGCCGTCCTACGGCTGACGCAGCACGATCTCGCCCAGCTGGCCGGAGTGTCTGAGCGGTTCGTCCGGTTCGTGGAACAGGGCAAACCGAGTGTTCAGCTCGACTCACTCCTGGCATTGCTGGACACGCTCGGCCTGGAGCTCCAACTGGTCACCCGCACCCACGCCGCCGCCAGGGGTGGAGCCGCGGAAGGCCCAGGAGCGGACAGGCCGTGAGGCACCGCATCGCGGACATCTATAAAGCGGGAGTCCTCGCCGCACGGCTCGAACGGCACGACGGCGGAACCAAGTTCAGCTATCTGCCCGCCTACCTGCAAAGCGGTGGTCCCGCCGTCGCCACCTCACTGCCGCTGACCAGCGGACCTGTACTCTCGGGTGCTGGAGCAGCCCCACCGTATTTCACCGGCCTGCTGCCGGAGGGCCGCCGCCTCAACGCGCTGCGGCGTTCCATTAAGACCAGTGCGGACGATGACCTGTCCCTGCTGATCGCTGCCGGCGGCAATCCGGTAGGAGATGTCCAGATTGTGGGGCATGGGGAATCCTTGAACCGGGACGAACATGCGGTCCAGCTGGATCCGCAGCTCATTTTGGACTTCGACCAGCTGCTGGGCGATCCGGACCTCATAGATCCCGTGGCCCTGGCGGGGGTGCAGGACAAGCTCTCCGCCGGAATGATTTCGGTTCCTGTGGCGAGTACGGGACGCCAATACATCCTCAAACTCAACGCACCCGAGTTCCCGCATGTGGTGGAGAACGAGTTCGTGATGTTCCGCTACGCCGCGAAGCTTCGGATCCCGCTCAGCCCCGTCCAGCTGATCCGTGATGTTGCCGGCCGGCCCGGACTGCTGGTTGAGCGCTTTGACCGCGTCCCCGGACCTGTCATATCTCCGGATAACGGGCCCGGCGACGTGCAGCGTCTCGCGGTGGAGGACGGGGCCCAGGTGCTGAAGCTTTACCCGGCGGATAAGTACAACGTGGGGTACGGCCAGGTTTGCCACGCCCTCGCGGACCACTGCTCGGCGCCGCTTCCCGCGCTCCGGAACCTGGCAATCCAAGGGGCCTACGCCTGGCTGACCGGCAACGGAGACCTGCACGCAAAGAACGTATCGATGGTTCAACAGCCACACGGCGAGTGGACCATCGCACCCGTGTACGACATTCCCTCCACTGTGGTTTACGGCGATAAAACCCTTGCCCTGACCCTTGGCGGAAAGCGGTCCGGGATCTCACGCCGCCAGTTCCTCGGCTGGGCCTCGGCGCTGGGACTGACCGACCGCGCGGCCGCCCACGTAGTCGAGATCGCCCTGAAGGCGTCGGGCCCCCTGATCGCCGATCTGGAATCAGGGACGGCTTTCCGTGCATTGAAGGGAGCCGGGACAAAAGCTAACGACGACGGCGGCTCGCCCTTTCCTGACCCGGTCACCAGGGCGTGGGTCAAGGAGTTGAAGCACCGCCGCAGGCTGATGGAAGGCTGAGCGGTCTCAGCCGGATTCGTACCACCGAAGCACGCGCAAGGCCCGGAGGGTGTTCCACCGGCTTGGTTGTCCATCTCCGTCTTCCAGCTCGAAGTGGACCTTGCCGGGGTGGGTGTTCTCCAGCAGCCACCGGCCGTCCGGCTGCGCCTTGGACCTCACGGCTTCGATGGCCTCGTCCATCCGTTTGTCCGGGGTGCCGCCGGCGGCCCGGAAGTAGTCCAGCCCGCGGAGGACGTCGTAGAACCAGCGGGTGGGGTAGGAAAACCGCAGCCAGTCACTGCTGATAAGTTCACGGCTGGATCTGCGTCGCAGCAACCCACGCTCCAGCAGGTATTCTTCCCCACCACGCCGGGCCTTGCGGGATTCAGGTGTTCCCCCAGTGGCCCGCTCATATTCAAGAAGCCCCTCAAGGACGCAGATGGTGGTGTGGAAGGACGAGCTGGTGGACCCTCGTTCGGCTTCGCAGTTCCAGCCGCCGTCGGGCAGCTGTTCGCGGGTTAGCCGCTCCGCGACCTTGTCCACGTTCCGTCCGAAGTAGGCGCCCAATGCCACCGTCATGCCGTTGATGCAGGGTTCGACTTCGCCCTCGAAGAAGAGTTGGTTGCCTTCCTCCCAGCGGCTGTTGTCACGGACCAGTTCGATGGCATGCCGGGCGTCCCGGCTCTCGGGATCCAAGCCAAAGTCCCTCAGGAGTAACAGGCTGTACGTGGTCGCCGTCCACGGTTGGCCGTCGGGATCGTCATCGGCGGCGGGCCAGTACGTGCCGCCGGCCCATTGACCGTCCGTGCCCTGAAGCGCCAAAAGCCTGGCTGCCCAGCCTTCGGCGGCAATGCGCTCCCGCTCTGCCTGAACGTCCTCAGCCGAAGCATCCGCCAGGTCACGCAGGACCTGCCAGCGGATGGCGGGATCGCCGTCGAGCAGCCAATCGAGCACATCCATTGGCGCTGTCCGTTCAGAGGTGCTGGATCCCTGCCCGCTGCATGGCGTCCTTGTAGATCTCCACGTTCTTGGCCAGCAGCTCTTCCTGTTTGGCTTCGGAGACAGCAAAGGCCCGGCCCCCGAGGGCCGTGGCCTTGTAAACCTTGATGCCGCTGTTCTTCAGCGATGAGTGGTAGGTCTTTTCGAACAGAGTGAGGAAGGTGGCGGCGTCCGTGCCATGGGCGATGATGGCCGATACCCGCGAGTTGATCTTGAGGAACTGGCGGAAGGGTCGCAGGCCGTCTGTCTTTTCCTGCACGCTCAATGCCGATGGCATCCCCGGGTCACGGACCCACGGGTAGGCGTTCCAAGGCATAACGTAGCGGGAATCGAGCTCAGCAAGCTCGTAGATCTGGGTGGCGCGGCGGGCGGCTTCGTCATCGTTGTAGTGCGAGACGAAGCCGGACTCGGTGCCCTTTCCCGGGCTTACCTGCAGGCTGACTATCCGGCATTCATCCTCGTCGTGAACCGGGTCGATGTAGGGGACGGTTGAGCCCGGCTTCTTTTCCATCAGTTCGTCGCAAAGCTGGGTTACCTTCGCGATGTTCGGTTCCTGTAGCAGGGCTTTCTTTTCGTCCCAATCAATCGTCACGATTTCTCCCTCAGCAGCAAGGCGTCCAGAAACAGGCGTCTTAGGCCACTCTACGCTTCCGGGCTTGAGGGTGGGCAGGGGAAGTTCTGTCTCCCTTCTGCTGGATACCATGCGCTCACACCCAGGACCGCATCTTATGGGCACGTTTGAGGGCCTTCATCCGGCGCCTCAATCTCCGACGACGGCGGGAGGACTCCTTGGCAGGTACGGCCACAACTCCTGGGAAGGCTGTCCCCGGCAGCGGTGGTGCAGTGGAGCGGTAGGTGTGGCCCGTGGGTGTCCTTGTTTCGACTGAGTGCCTCTGTCCTGGCCGGGTGATTGTCTTTGCGGCCCAGCCTGGTGTTTCTTTGGTGTGGTTGCAGGTTTCG
>NZ_VHIJ01000068.1:6967-32980 GCF_006680095.1 Pseudarthrobacter sp. B4EP4b
CTTTGCGGCCCAGCCTGGTGTTTCTTTGGTGTGGTTGCAGGTTTCGCAGAGGCCTTGGCCGTTCGTGCTGGTGGTTGGCCCGTCATGGTGCCAGGAGATGATGTGGTCCAGGTGCCGGATGGGCGCGTCGCAGTAAGGGGTGCGGCAGGTGTCATCCCTTACCTGGACGAATCGGCGGAGCCCTGACGGGAAGAGCCGTGCCCTGGAGTCCATACGGACGAGTTCGCCGCTGGTGGGGGCGGTGTAGAGCCGGCGAAGCCAGACGTTCAACTCTCTGCCTTCGGGGGTGCCGACCGAAGGCAGCCTGCCTGAGCGGCCAATACCAACGTCTCCGGTGCCCCTGTTAACACCGCCATCTGATCCCAGGCCCGCTGCTTGGCCAGTCGCTTCACTGCCGGTGGGCTCCGCATCTGCCAGAAGCTCACCCCGGATGGCTTTTCTGGCCCATTCGCCGGGGACGATGCCGTAGCCGGTGAGTTGTGCGGGTTCGCTGTCGCCTTGGAAGAGGGTGCGGTCGGTCATGACGAGTTGGAGGTCGATGCCTGTGTAGCCGCCCGGGGTGCCGGTGACGCGTTCGACCAATTCGTCTGCCATGATGTTGCCCTTGGACCGGTCATCGCCGGAGGACTTCAGGGTGTCAGCGTGGCGGGTCAGGGCCGCATACGCGGCCACGCCCTCGGCCACGGGCAGGAGGGCGGTCAGGCGGGTCATCGTGTCCGGAGCCGGACGCAGTGTCACGGTCCGCTCATTCACGGCATGGCTCGCACGCCTGGCGACTGAGTGCGGGTCGCGCCGGTACGCAGCAGACCGGACCGCGGCGATGATGGCCCGGTCCCCACAGCCGGCCAAGGTCCCGGTATCAGCGGCGATCTCTTCATCCACCGCGGCCCGGTCCTCGACCGCCAGGTATGCTGTTTCCTTCACCACCAGGGTGGCCCGCCACTCGTTCAACTGCCCGGACTCAAGCGCGGCAAGGGCGTGGGGCATCTCAACCACCAGGGCTTTCCCCAGACCCAGCAACCGGGCGCCACGGGAAGGTGACTCCCGACGGGCCAACGCGATTTCCGCTGCTACCCCGGCGCCGAGTTCATCTGCCGGGACACCCGCTTCGGCCTGTTCCTGCCGGGCGGCAAGCTCGTAGGCCACGGCGATCCGTGCCTGCTTCGCGGCAGCAGCAGACTTCACGTCCTCCAGCTCCCGCAGCTGGTCAATCATTCTTTGCCTGTCAGCAGCGGGACGGACCAAAGACAACGTATGCAGGACATCCCCAACAACAGGCCCAGGCCGGCTTGCCGCCTCCCGCTGCACCACCGTCGCCATCGCTTCCATAACCAAAGTCTTCCAGCAGGGTGAGACAAAACCCGGCTACTAGCCTTGCTATGTGGATAAACCTGTCCACAGTGGATCAACAGCCAGAGCCCCGACGCCATGCTGTTCAATGTAGGGATGCAGTTCACCAGGAAGGGCCTGAAAGACGACGGGTTCACGGGCTTCAGGCCGTTCAAGGACCTTGACGTGATGAGGCTTCCGCAGGGAACGGGCATCTTCGCCGTCCTGACGCCAGAGGGATTCCAGCCGGATTTCCTGAAGAAGAGCACCGCCGGGGTCTTCAAGAAAAAGGACCCGTCGCTGCCGGAGCCGGAGCTGAAAGCCGCATGGGTGGAGGGCGCCGTCGTCCTTTACGTGGGCAAGGCAGGCCCGGGCAGCAAGGGCAACCGCGGGCTGCGGCGGCAGGTCCAGGAGTTCCTGGACTTCGGGCAGGGCAAACCGCCGGGCCACTGGGACGGCCGCCTGGTCTGGCAGCTGAAGAACGCCGGGCAACTGCTGATGGCCTGGAAGGAACTGCCCGCTGAACGCCTGAACAGGGCCGAGGCGGAGTACCACGCTGCCTTCGTGGATGAGTTCGGGCAACTGCCGTTTGCCAACCTGGTACAGGCGCGGAGCCGGGCCGGAGGCTGACTCCCGAACGAGAGGGACGGCAGCAAAAGGTGCCCTGCCTCAAGACCGGGCCAGGCCGCCGTCGTAGGTAAAACGGCCGGCAACCATCGTCCCGGCCACCGGCATCGCAGCAAACACGGCATCCGAAACAGAGAGTGGATCGTCGTCAAGCAGCACAAAATCGGCGGGATCTCCGACGTGAAAGCCGGCCCGTCCCCGTGTCGAGGCAAGAATTGCCTGCTCCCGTGTGATGGCCTCCCGCGGATGCCATGGTTCCCGCCCATCATCACGTGCCCGCAAGACGGCAGCCGACATTGCAAGCCAGGGCTCAAGCGGCGCTACGGGGGCGTCCGAGCCCAGCAACAGCGAGGCGCCGGCGTCGAGCAGGGAGCGCAGCGGAAATGCGCGGTCGGTGCGTCCCCGCCAATTGGAGTCGGCGGCGTCCCTGTCGTCAAGCGCGTGCAATGGCTGGACACTGGCCACCACCCCAAGCGGGCCGAACCGGGCGAAATCCTCCCCGCGCACAAACTGCGCATGCTCGATCCGACCGCCTACCCCGGCCCGCTCAAACGCATCGAGGGCAACTTGGTTGGCCGCGTCACCGATGGCGTGGACGGCGGGGACAAAACCGGCGTCCCCCGACCGGATCAACAGCGCCGTCAACTCCTCAAAGCCCACGGTCAGCAGGCCATGGCCGCCAAAGGGATAGGGATCCACGCAAAAAGCCGTCCGGGTATTAAGGGCTCCGTCAATGAGGACCTTGAGCGGGCCGACCCTCAGCAGTCCTGTGCCGCCGTCGACATCCATACCCGTCCGCATGCCGCCGGCAACGGCACGTTCAAGGTCGGCCGGATAGACGCCTGCATCAACACGAAGGGAATCAAAGCCGTCGGCGATGCGCCGAAGCCACGGATCCCGGTTCCACGTCATCTCGAAATCCACGACACCCACCACTCCACGTGCGGCGGCTGCCCGCGCGGCCGCTGCAACCCACCCGTCAACCACGGCGTCGGGAAGGCGGCCCAGGTCGCGCGTCAGCGCGAAGGCAGGTTCCTCGCGCAGCAGCCCGGACGCGTCCACGTGCACCCCATAGCGCGCTGCGGCAGCCGAGTTGAGCCACACGCTGTGGAGGTCGTGGCTGACCAACGCCGTGGGCTGGTTCCCGGTGGCGGAATCCAGCAGTTCCAGCGACGGCGCATCCGGCCACAGTGCATCGCGGAAGCCGACGCCGACCATGGTCAGGGCTGCCTCGGCGGTGGACAGGGATGAACGGACGACGGCGGCAGCGGCCTGGGCGGTGCCTGCACAGGAGAGGTCCAACCTGTTGGCATGCAGGGCCCACTGGGTCATGTGGACGTGCTCGTCCCACAACCCCGGGATGAGATAACGGCCGTCCGCGTCAATGAGGTGCTCGCCACCGGCTGCTTTGCCGGCCGCACCAACCCAGCGCACGCTGCCCGACCGGATGCGGACGTCGTAGAGCCCCGCGTCTCCCGGAAACCGGACCGAGGCCAGGATCAGGCCGCCCGCAGCGCCTCCACTCATGCAGGCCCGCGCAGGCGCTCCATCTCGCGCCGGTCCTTCTTGGTGGGCCGGCCGGCGCCGCGGTCGCGCTGCGGCAGGCCCAGGGCAGGGGCAACGGGCCGAGGCGGTGTGTGGTCCGTGAAACAGTGGGAGGCGGCCTCCGCGCCCACGCGTTTGTTGATCAGGCGGCGCACTTCAAGGATCCGCTCGTAACCCGGCATCCGCACGGTGACGGTGTCACCGTTGACCAGCGTCGCGGATGCCTTCGCCGGGCTGCCGTTCAGCCGGACATGCCCGGCCCGGCAGGCAGCAGTCGCCGCTGAGCGGGTCTTGTAGGCGCGAATGGCCCACAGCCACGCATCAATGCGGACGCTGGCGGGGGCGGAAGGAAGGCTGGTCATGGCTGGCACCGAGTATAGCCCCGCCCGCTAAGCTCACGGGACCGGGCGCCCCGCCCGCCCAAGGCGGGCCACTACTCCACCGTCACTTTGACCCGCTGCACCATATTGTTGCCCAGTCCCTGGTAATTCCAGTTCTGTCCCAGCGGCTGGCTGGCACCGCTGGCATCCGTGGCCCGGCAGGCGAGCTCATGTTCGCCCGGATCCGCCACCCACGGCAGCGTCCACTTACGCCAGGCGAAACCACCGGCGGGTTCTTCCAGCTGGGCAGGCAGCCAAGTGCCGTCGATCCCTACCTCAACAGCAGTAACAGCCGCGTGCCCGGACCATGCCCTGCCCTGCAGCATCACGGGTCCGGGAGGCAGCACCCGGTTGCGCGTGAAAAAGTCGGGGATGCCCGGCGGGACCATCAACGAACGGACCCTGATCCGCGAAACGGGGGTGCCGTCGTCGTCTGCTGATTGCTGGTAGCGGTACGCGACCTGCTGCTGGTACCCGGCAAAGGGCGCGGTGACCACCTCGATCGATTCCAGCCACTTCACGCTGGCCATGCCGTACCAGCCGGGGACCACCAGACGGAGCGGGTAGCCGTGCTGGGGCGGCAACTCGCTGCCATTCATTTTGTAGGCGAGGACGACGTCGGCACGCATCGCCTCACGGATCGGCAGGCTCCGCGCGTACCGCTGGGTGACGCCCCCCTGGATCCCGGCATCGGCACCCGTGAATACCACCTCCACTGCGTGCGGAAGGATGCCGGCCTTCCCGAGGAGATAGGCGAGCGGAACGCCGGTCCAGTGCGCCGTGCCCACGCCCTCCAAGATCCAGGGCTGGCTGAGCGGGCGCGGTTTCAGGAGCGAGCGGCCGTTGCCCGCACACTCCAGGGTGACCGGCACCGTAATGGCGGGGTCCTTGCGCAGGGCAGGCATGCTCAGCTCGAGCGCGCGTTCCACCGCGCCGCCCACGCGCAGGTGCCACGACGCGGAATCGACGTCCGGGATGTCAAAGTGGGTGAGCACATAGTGCAGTCCCGGGGGAGTGATATCGCGGCGGAGGGCTTCCAGGGGCATCGAGTGGTTGCGGGCGCCCAACTGGAGCTCCTCCGGTGTGAGAGGTCCGGTGGTTGGTCCTGCTGCAGGGCCGGCAGGGACCTGCGCCTGCTGTTCCGGGCCCGTAGCGGGGCGGGTGGATTGTGGGTTTGGCTGGATCTGGGTCATGGCGCTGCGATTCTGCTGGGCTGCGATTCAGGCGGCTTGGGGCTCCCGTAAGGCAGAGCACCCATTGCCTCAGGTTTACGCCGGCCCCGCCGGGCCGTCAACGAAGTTTCCGCCAAGTGTGGAAAACGCAGCGGACCATGTGCAGCTGAAGAGCGCTACAGAACGGGCTGCTTCAGGAAGTCAGCCACAGTCAGCGGATCCTGTCCTGTCAACCCGTGGATGTCGGGGGAAACTCCGGCCATCTCGCCGGCAGCCATTGCCGTGTAGGTGCTTACCCAGGCGTCCACCTGCCAGGGCGGCGCCCCGTAGGAGGCACGGGATGCGTAGGCTTCCTCCACGGTTTCGTTGTGGAAGGTGATGGTCCGTCCGGTTCCTTCCGTGAGGACCCGGGCTGCCTGGGCCATCGTGACCTCCTCAGGTCCCGTCAGGTTATAGGTCCTGCCCTTGTGGATGGCGGGATCCCGCAACACCGCTACGGCACAGCGGGCAATGTCCTCCCGGGCAACGGCGGAAAACAGGCCGTCCCCTGCTGGCCCGCGAATGACGCCGTCCTCGCCGGCCAGCAGCGGCAGGAAGTCCATATAGAAGTTGTTCCGCAGGAACGTGTAGTCCATCCCGGAACCCTGGATGCGCTGCTCCGTGGCGTTATGGTCCCGGGCCAGCGTGAAGGTGGCGTCCGGGGCTGCGCCGTAGAACGAGGTGTACACCACATGCTGCACGCCTGCTTCGGCGGCGGCATCCACAAAGGCGTAGTGCTGCTTCACCCGGTCCTCGGTTTCTGCGGCGGACACCATAAACAGGACCTTCACACCTTCCAGGGCCTGCCGCGCAGCGGCGGAATCCCCATAGCTGCACACCACGGGCGGTGCGTTCTCCAGCTCCGGCGCGCGGCCGGCGTCGCGGACCAGCAGTCGCTGGGCGGAACCGGCCGCGGCAAGCTGCCGTGCCACCATTCCGCCCAGGCCGCCGGTGGAACCAGTGACAGCAAGGTCCGGCAGGTCCAGGGCGTCAGTCACCAGGAGTCCTAGGCTTCGCGTGCCGCAGGCGACTTGGTCTGCGCGGGATCGCGCTCGGCCAGGGACCCGATGGCGTCGTCGATCTTCTTCAGGACGTCAGGTTCCAACCTCACCCCTGCTGCCTCAACACTGTCGGCGATCTGCTCGGGCCGGGACGCGCCGATGATGGCGGAGGCCACATTGGGGTTCTGCAGCACCCAGGCTACGGCGAGCTGCGGCATGGACAGCCCGGCTTCGTCGGCGATGGGCTTCAGCTCCTGCACGCCGGCCAGGACGTCGTCACGCATCCAGCGCTGGATCATCTTGGCTCCGCCCTTGTCATCGGTGGCGCGGCTGCCCTCAGGGGCCGGCTGTCCCGGCAGGTACTTGCCGCTGAGGACGCCCTGGGCCATGGGGGACCAGACGATCTGCGAGATCCCCAGCTCCTCCGACGCCGGCACCACCTCGGCTTCGATGACGCGCCACAGCATGGAGTACTGCGGCTGGTTGGAGATGAGCTGGAAGCCGAGTTCCTTGGACAGCGCGTGGCCTGCGCGCAGCTGCTCCGCGGTCCACTCGCTGACGCCGATGTACAGCGCCTTGCCCTGCCGGACGATGTCAGCGAATGCCTGCATGGTCTCTTCGAGCGGGGTTTCAAAGTCGTAGCGGTGGGCCTGGTAGAGGTCCACGTAATCCGTCTGGAGCCTGCGCAGCGAGCCGTTGATGGACTCCATGATGTGCTTGCGGGACAGCCCCAGATCGTTTTTGCCCTTGGGGCCGGTGGGGCCGTAGACCTTGGTGAAGATCTCCAGGGATTCGCGGCGCTCGCCCTTCAGCGCCTCGCCAAGGACGGTTTCGGCAGCGGTGTTGGCGTAGACGTCTGCCGTGTCGAAGGTGCTGATGCCTGCGTCGAGGGCGGCGCGCACGCATTGGGTGGCGACGTCGTTCTCCACCTGGGAGCCGTGCGTGAGCCAGTTGCCGAAGGTGATTTCCGAGACTTTGAAACCGCTGTTTCCGAGGTATCTGAATTCCATGGGTTTCACGCTAACGCAGATGGTTGCTCAGGGTAAGGGCTGGTTGCCGTTCCCGGTTCTGTCCTTGATGACCTGGGCCGGGCCGGACAGGGATACCAATGATCCCGTATCCAGCGGCGCCAACGGGTGGGGAGCCTGAGGTTTCTTGAACGAGCGGGGGACGGAAGCATGCCGGTGGTCATCGAGTTTGGACTCGACGAGCGGGGCGACCTCCACCACCTTCTCGGCAGGAACATGGGGGTCCGGCAGGTCCCGTACGGAAAGTTTGATTTCCGGTGCAGCTGCCCGCGCCCGCGCAATGGCCCGGGCGTCCGCCTCAGCAACGGCGGAGGCCCAGTCCTCGGCCAGGACGGGAGGTTCACGGCGTGCGGCCGCCAGGGCCGGGTGGCGTACGACGGCGGTGCGGAGCGCCTTTCGCAGGCGTGCCGGTTTCAGCCGGGCAAGCCACTCGCGGGCGGACCGGCTGGGTTTGAAGGCTGCACCTGTGGATGACCCGCCAAAGCGAACCAGGGGCAAGCTTTCCTTGCGGGAGCGCCTGCCGAACACCGCCATCAGGGTGACGGCGGCCAGCCGGCCGATCCCGGCGAGGACGAGGGTGATGACGCCCAGCAGGAAGAGGACCAGGAACATCAGGAAGGCCATTCCCACGGTGCCCAAAAAGGTCAGGTTGAGGATGAGCGTATCCGGATTTTCCACGTCATCTCTCCTCTCTGCCCCCAGTGGTGCACGCACGGGCATCCCTCTGCAGGGACATCGGCTCCTTCTCCACCATACGGATTTTTGCCGCGCCGTGCCGCCGGACCCGGGGTCCGGTGCGTGGTTGTTTCAAAGCTGTTATCCGATATGACAAGGGCCCGGGGCCTATAGTCGGATGGGGAACCTGGGCTGCGCGGCGCGGCCTGGAGCGGGAGGCAGGAGCACTGGTGGCGGAAGACGCAGATAGCAGGAACTGCATGTGCCTGTCCGGTGAGCAGTACGGCATGTGCTGTGGCAGGTTCCACTCGGGAACGGCAGAAGCAGCCACCGCTGAGCAGCTGATGCGGTCCCGCTACAGTGCATTTGTGCTCCTCGATGAAAGGTATCTGCTGCATACCTGGCACCCGGCGGAAGCGCCGAAAAAACTGGACCTGGACCCCGGGATGCAGTGGCGGCGCCTGGACATTGTGGCCACCGACCGCGGCGGCCCGCTGGATGTCGAGGGCACGGTGGAGTTCAAGGCCTACTTCCGGCACGACAGTGACCGCGGCGTCCTGCACGAGGTGAGCCGGTTCGTGCGGGAAAACGGCCGCTGGTTCTACCTGGACGGCACGATCCTGGCCTGACTACTCGTCGTCGTAATCCTCTGCCGGGGTGAAGCCCGCTTTGTCCACCCTGCGGTGGAACCGCATGCCCGCCAGTCCGCCCAGCACCGCCCCCAGCAGGGCTACCAGGGCCACCACCACGGCAGCGACAATGCTCATGGTGTTGAGTTGGCCTTCGTTAATGGGGATCCGCGGGAAGCTGTTGAGGTTGGCCAGCACGTTGAACTGCTGTCCGAGCACCAGCCCCAGGATGGATACCAGGACCGCAACGATCAGGGCCCAGATCCACACCATCAGGCCCTGCTTGGCGCCGTTGAACCGCGCCATGCGTCCGGCCACGTACCCGCCGCAGTAGTAGGAGAGGAACAGGATGACCAGCAGCACAATGATGCCCACCAGGCCAACGGTGCCGCTGTTCGAGGCGGCCTGGTTGACCGCTTCATTGACGTCCGTGTTGGTGGCAAGGCCCACGGCTGTTCCGGCTGCTGCCACCAGGGCTGTCAGGAGCACTGCCATGCCAGTGGCGGTCAGCCAGCCAAAAAACGCCGAGCCCGCCCTGATGCCGCCGAACTGCTCCTTTTCGCGGGCCACGGCCGTCTGCCGGTCGGTCAGGTTGGGATCAACGGCAGGAGCCGGTGCCGCAGGGACATAATCCCGCTCGGCGTAGGCAGAACGGTCATGGCGGGCCGCCGGCACCTGTTCGTAGGTGGAGGTGGTTCCCGCGTCGTTGGCGGGCACTTGGTCGAAGGTGCGCGTGGAATCGTCGCCGGCCGAAGCGGCGCGATAGCTTCCGTTTCGGTCGGCGTCCTCACGTCCCCGCCTCGGAGACAGGTTCTCTGGGTCTGTTGAGCTGCTCATGGCTCCACTCAACCATCGGCCCGCAGGGATAGCAAGGATGCTTACTATTTCGTGACCCGCGGGTCAGCGGTAGTTGCGGTGCAGATTTTCCCGCCGGGACGGGCCGGGGGAGGCATCGGCAATCCATGGGCCCGTGCCTTCGGACTGGTCCAGCACTCCTGCCTCGAGCCAGGTGTAATCTCCGGCGAGGACCTTTCGGGTAAGCCGGTGGTCGCCGTCATCAGTATTCCGCCAGAGCTGGTCAAAGTACTCCTCCACGCGCACCCGGGCCTGCTCGCAGTATGCCTCCGCAAGCTCGTACGCGCTCGCCGCCTTTTCAGGGGCGGTGTGGAGCAGCATCTCTGCGCGTGAGCAGCATGCGGTCATGGCGAACAGTTCCGCGCCGATGTCCACCACGCGGCCAAGGAATGCCTGCTTGCGTTCCAGCTTTGCCTGCCAGCGGCCCATCCCGTAAAACGTCTGCCGGGCCAGCCTGCGGGAGGAGCGCTCCACGAAGCGCAGGTGTTTGGCCAGGCGCCCGAACTCGCTGTACGAGCGCGGGTCCATTCCCGCCCCGGCCACCAGCTTGGGCAACCAGCGGGCGTAAAACCCGGAAGCTCCGACGGCGGCCTTCGCTTTATCGGACAGGCTCGCGTCCAGGGATGCCAGGTCTCCCGCGGCGGCCAGGTGCGCATCCACCGCTTCCCGGGCGATAAGGAGCCGCATGATTTCGGAGGATCCCTCAAAAATCCTGTTGATGCGAAGGTCCCTCAGCTGCTGCTCGGCCGGCACGGCACGCTCCCCGCGCGCGGCCAGTGATTCGGCCGTCTCGAAGCCGCGCCCGCCGCGGATCTGCACCAGTTCGTCGGCAATTTGGCAGCTGATCTCCGTGGCCCATAGCTTGGCCAGCGCCGCTTCAATGCGTACGTCTTTCTGGCCGGCGTCGGCAAGCTCCGCGGAGAGCTCGAAGACGGCGTCGAGGGCGAAGGCGGATGCGGCGATAAAAGCGATCTTTTTGCCCACGGCCTCATGTTCACCCACCGGCCGGCCCCACTGGGTGCGCGCGTTGGACCATTCCCGCGCGATTTTCAGGCTCCACCGGCCGGACGCAACGCAGAGGGCAGGGATGGAAAGCCTGCCCGTGTTCAGGGTGGTGAGTGCGATCTTCAGGCCCTGGCCCTCCCGGCCCAGGCGGTTTGCGGCCGGGACACGTACCTGGTGGAAGCGGGTGACACCGTTTTCGATGCCGCGCAGGCCCATGAATGCGTTCCGGTTTTCGACAGTGATGCCCGGCGAATCCATGTCAACCACAAACGCGCTGATGCCGCCCTTATGCCTGGTGCCGTCCGCGTCCGTATGGGCCGGCACCACGGCCATCACCACCACCAACTCGGCAATCACGCCGTTAGTGGTCCACAGCTTCACGCCTTCCAGAACGTACGCCTCGCCGTCGTCCGTTGGGGTTGCCGTGCTGCCCATCCGGGCGGGATCGCTGCCCACGTCAGGTTCGGTCAGCAGGAATGCGGTCACGGCGCCGGCGGCGCAGCGCGGCAGGAACTCCCGCTTCTGCGCCGCGGTGCCGAAGACTTTGACCGGCTCCGGCACCCCGATGGACTGATGTGCGGAAAGGAGGGCGCCGAGGCTTGGATGGACGCTGCCGAGCAGCGCCAGCGCCCGGCCGTAGTACACCAGGGACAGGCCCAGGCCGCCGTACTCCGCCGGGATCTTCATTCCAAAGACCCCGAGTTCCGCAAGATCCTTGAGGTATTCGTCCGGAATCCGGGCGTCCCGCTCAATGACCCGCCCGTCCATGGTGCGCGCGTACTCGGTCAATCGGGCCATAAACGCCTCGCCCCGTTCCACATCCCCAGGATCCGGTGTGGGCCAGGGGTGGACCAGGGTGAGATCGAAGCTGCCAAGGTAGAGGCCCTTGGCGAAGCTCGGACGTTCCCAGCCGGTTTCCCGGGCGGCTTCAGCAACAGCACGCGCCTCATCCGCCGTGACACCCGCACCGATCTTGCCGGCGGGAACCGGGGTGTCGTCGGCGGGAGCGTCTGTTGCTGTTGTGGATCCTGCGGCTGCAGAACGGGTTTGTGAGGGGCTGTCAGTGGCGGAGCTCATGGGTTATCTCCTTGGCCGGATGGCTTTCGTAGCCACGGGATCCGCCGGGTTGGAGAACCCTTTAGCTGTCTCTCAAGATTACCCGCGGGTAGGTTCCGGTGCTAGGGGCGGTTTGCCCCTGAAAGTCCCCGCCGGTATCCAGTGCGGCCGCGTGGTGCACCAGCCGGTCCCAGCCTGTGTTGATGCCATGGACCAAGGCCAACAGTGTCCTGGAAACCACTGTCCAGCTGAGCTTCCCGGCGCCCAGCAGCACCAGCGCTGCCAGTCCTGCCGCCAGGACGAAAGCGGCCAGGACAAGACCGAATACGAGCGTTCCAATGAACACCAATGTTGCGGTTTCCACCGAGCTTAGATCGAACTGCATTAATCCCCCTGCTGCGACGTTGCTTGGCCTGAAGCCAGTAGCACGAGCGTAGGGGGGAAGGGCCTGCCGGACCAGAGCCGCGGCGGCCCGGGAGGGTCTTGATATGGGATCGAAATACTACGGCGAAGTAGGTCACGAGGGGGTTTCGAGCGCCTGGGTTAACCTTGTAGTTGGCACTTTTCCCTCCGTGCCCCCGCCCCAGCCCTATTTCCAGCCCTATATACAGTCCAAGGAGAGTGTGTGCCCCGCTCCGCCAGGTCATCCGCTGACGCCATCAGCGCCCGGCTCCGGGACCTCGAACTCCTCACCAAAGGACCTGCCTGGGCCCTGACGCGCTCGGCACCCTGGGTCATCGCGGTGCTTCAGGCTTCCTTTACGCGCACCCGGCCGCAGCTGCCGCTCGAGGAATTCCATGCCGACGTCGACTCCTTCCTTGAGGAGCTCCGCCGGCAGGAGCCCGGGCTGGGCGGGGGAGCCAACGGGAAGGCCTTCGGGGACGAGTGGACGCGGCGGCAGTTCCTGACGCGGCGGAACCAGTCGGGCCAGATCGTTTATGAGGTCACCGAGCCGGCGGCCCGCGTGCTCGCGTTCCTGGACAGCCTGTCAAGTGAGCGGTCCACGCTCAACGGTTCCCGGCTGGGAACCCTGCTCGGGGACGTGGAGAAGCTTGCGAACGAGACCAACCCGGACCAGAGCGCGCGCCTCGAGGCCCTGGAAGAGGAAATCGAGGAGCGCCAGCAGCTGATCCAGGACATCAGTACCGGCGAGTTCGACGGCCTCCTCGATGACGACGAGGCCGTGGAGGCCGCCGGGAACATCCTGGACCTCGCGGCCAGCCTGCCGGCTGACTACAAGAAGATGCGTGACCGGATCGAGGAGCTCGTGGGCGGGCTGCGCAACCAGATCATCGAGGAGTCACTGACCAAGGGCGCCACCATGGCCCAGGTCCTGGAAGCCGACAAGCGGCTCCGCCAAAGCCCGGAGGGGCGCACCTTCCGTTCCTTCACGGCTTTCCTGGAGGACCCGCAGCAGCAGGTGCGCTTCCGGTCCGCCATCGGGGAGGTCCTCAGCCGGCAGTTCGCGGACGACCTTTCGCCGGAAGACCGGGAAACCCTGAAGAACCTGGTGGCCGAACTCCGGCAGCAGCACAGCCAGATCCAGCGGATTTACGGCAAGCTCAGCGAAAGCCTCAACACGTACATCCAGAGCGATGACTTCCGCCAGTCAGTCCGGCTCCGCCAGGTCCTGCGGGAAGCGGAGCAGGCCATCCGTTCCCTTCCTTACGAAAGGGAACGCCCCGCCCTGGTGCGCGGACCTGTCCTCTTTAACGCGGGATTCGAGTCGCTGTCCATGGTGAAGCTCTTTGATCCGGACGAGTTTGCGGCCCCGCCCAAACTGGCAGATCCCATCGCCTTCAGCGATTCAGACCGCGTGCGCTCGCCGAGGACCGCCAAGGCCAAGCCCGAGGTGGTGCGGTCCGCGATGGCTGGCGCGTCCACCCTTTCCGAGGCATGGCAGCAGCTGCCGTCGGAGGAGCAGCACATCAACACCATCCGCGTGCTCCTCTCGCACGCCCTGCACGACGGCGCCGCCTTCAACACCCAAGCGGTGGACGCCCTGGACTTCGAACAGATTGACGGCACCACGCGCAGGGCCTACCTGCCGCTGGTCACCCTCCCGAAGGATTGACGATGACTGAAGAGATGACGACGACGGCCGCCCCGGTAGTTGAGTCCGTCGAGACCCCCGAAACCGACGTCCCGGTGGGTGAGCCCATCGAAACCCGGCACGATCCCTTCTCCGTAACCCCCCGCGACACCTTCGTGGACGGTGCCGCCCTCTTCCCCGGCGACACGGGTGTGCTCTCCATGAAGGTGCGGCAGGCGCTGGTGAAACTCTTGAAGGGCCCCTATGTGGACGGCGGCCGCGACGAGAAGCTGTGGACGGTCCTGCTGGATCACCAAGTGATCCTGCGCAGCCGCCTGTCCGAACTGTTCCTCACCATGCAGCTGGACCACGAACGGAAGATCGCCGTGTTGCGGCCGGTGGACCCGGACGCCATCGGGGGCAGTGCCCGTTCCAGCATCCTCCGGCAGCAGCGCGCGCTCAGCCGGGTGGAGACCATCGTGCTGCTACGCATGCGACTGCTCCTGGACCGGCACGTCACAGCCCAGACTGACCCCACGGTCACCCGCGAGGAAATCGCCGACCTCGTCACGCACTACCAGCCAGCAGGCCAACAGGACGCGCTCCGCGATTCCGACGTCGTGAACAGGGCCATCACCAAGCTCCTGGCCCGCCAACTCCTCCTCCCCACGGGCCTGGACGACGTCTACACCATCTCCAACGCCCTGCCCCTGGCCCTCCCCTTCGAAAACATCGGCGACATCCCCGCCCAAATAGAAGCTCTGGTAGCGGCGTCGGCTGACCCCGCCGGAACCGAGGCTCTCATCGACCTCGACGGCGCCTCGCAGGAAGAGGACGACGACACCGAAGGTGACGTGAAGAACGACGATGGCGGCGCTGCCGCCCCGGGAGTGGCATCGGGCCTGTCGGAGCCGGACGGCTCGCTGCTCGCAGCAGAGCCGTCCGGCGGAGGGGCGGGGGCGGCAGCGCCGTCGTCGTACCCAGCCACGGAAACCAACGGAGGAGCCAAGTGAGCATCGCGAGCATGCTGCCGATCGGCGACGTGGTGAACCCTGGTCAGATGCGCCTTGCGCTGGTGCAGGTGGTCAACTGGGGCACGTTCCATGGAGCCCACACAATGCACGTGGACCGGAACGGGACGCTGCTGACGGGCAACTCGGGCGTGGGCAAGTCGACGCTGTTCGATGCGATGCTGCGGGTGTTCGATGCCCGGCCGAGGTCCAACGAGGCCGCGGCCCAGCGGTCAGGCGGTGCGGTGGAGGACAAGCGCACCACGTTTACGTATATGCGCGGCAAGGTGGGCGACAAGGCCGTGGGGGAGGGCTCGGCGAGTGCCTTCCAGCGGCCGGGAGCCACGTGGTCCGCCGTCGCGCTGACCTTTGATAACGCCGCAGGCACCCGCGTGACCATCTCGGCGCTGTTCGACCTGCCGAAGAACGGCACGGAATCGAGCGTGGGCCGGTTCTACCTGATCGACCATGCTCCGCTGGACCTCGAAGCGCTGGAGGGAATCGCGGACAAGCGCTTCACCAAGGCCGCGCTGGAGACGATCTTCCCGGACGCCCAGGTCTTCGACGTTCACAAGGCCTTCGCGGAGCGGTTCCGCCGCCTCCTGGGCATCAACTCGGACCAGGCCCTGCCGCTCCTGCGGGTGATCCAGGCAGGCAAGGGCCTGGGCGGCAGCGTGAACACCTTCTTCCGGGACCAGGTCCTGGACGCTCCGGCAACGCTCGCGGCTGCGGACGACGTGGTGGAGGAGTTCAGCAACCTGATGTCCATCCGGCAGCGGTTGGAGGACGTCCGGCAGCAGCGCGACCAGCTGGCTCCGGTGCCGGGCCTGAACCGCGAGTATGCGCAGTCGCTGCTGGACGCGAACCGGCTGCGCGACCTGGCGGGCGAGGAATTCGAGGCCTACAAACAGAAACTGGCCGTCACGGTCCATCAAAAAACCCTGGCGCGCTTCAAGGAGCTGGCCCAGGCAAAGGCCAAGGAGCTCGGCGCCGAGCGAAGCGTCCGGGACGGCCTGGCCAAGGAACTGCGCCAGCTGGAGACGGACTACAACAACCAGGGCGGCAACGCCATCTCCGCCATCGAGCAGTCCCTGGAGAATGCCCGGGTGGGCCTGAAGCTCCGCCAGCAAGTGGAGGAAGCAGCGCACCAGGCACTAACCGACGCCGGCCTCCAGCTTGAGTGGACCGAGGAAGGCTGGGAGCAGGCGCATGAGCAGGCCGCCGCCAGGTCCGCTGAGCTTAAGGATGACTCTGAGGCCCTGCAGGAGCTTCGCTTTGAAGCCTTCGACGCCCACGCCACCAGGAAGCGGGAGCTGGCAGCGGCTGAGCAGGAGCTTGTGTCGCTGAAGACGCGCAAATCCCTGCTGCCGCCGTCGAGCATTGAAAACCGTGCGGCCACCGCCGCTGCCACCGGCATTCCGGAGGACCGGATGCCGTTCGCCGGGGAACTGATGGACCTCGCCGAGGGGGAAGAGAAGTGGCGTCCCGCCGCGGAGCGGGCCCTCCGGAACCTTGCCACCACACTGCTGGTTCCCGGCGAATATTTCGCTGCTGTTACCCGCTACCTCAACGATCACAGCGTGCGCGGCGCGCTCCGCGCTGTGGACGTTTCCAAGCCACTTGCCGGCGGCGCACTCGCCTTGGAGGACGTGCACGACGGCGACCTGTTGACCAAGCTGGACATCCTCACCACGGGCGTTGCCGCCGAAGCAGGGGCATGGGTCCGAGAGCGCATCGCGCTGGACTTCGCCTACCCCTGTGTGGAACACCCGGACGAACTCGCGGCGCTGGACCGGGGCCTGAGCCTGGGCGGCGTTGTGAAGCGAAACCGGCACACCGTGGAGAAGGACGACCGGTTCACCAGCCGGCAGGACTACGTCCTCGGGTTCGATAACGCCGCCAAGCTGGAGCTCGTGGCCGGCCAGGTGGAGGACCTTCGCCAGGAAGTGGCCAAAGCGGCAGAGCTAGCCCAAAGCCGCGAGGATTCGCACCAGGGCATGAGCCGGCAGCTCGATGCGCTGCGCCGGATCGCGGAGGACCACCGCCCCTGGGAACAGGTCTCCGCTGCCGTCGCGGCTGATGAGCTAGCCCGGATCGAGCAGCGGCTGAAAGATGCCCTGGCCGCGCAGGCCGACCTGGAGCCGCTCCGCGCCACCATCGAGGCCGTACGGCAGAAGCACCAGTCCAGCACGGAGGCAGCTGCCGTCCTGCAGAGCGAATACAAGGCACTGGACCGCCAACTCACAGCTGCCGATACCCTGCTGGAAGCCGCGCGTGAGCGGCTGAACCACGCGCCGCCGTCGGACGCCACCGTCACTGCGCTGGAACCGTACTTTGCCGATTTTGGCGACGTCAGCGAGATGCACGAGCTGGACAACCTCGCCAACCGGATCCGGACCGCGCTCCTTGGCGAGCTGCACACCGCGGAGTCCCGCGGCCAGGCCACCGCCGAGCGGCTTACCCGGATTTTCGAGGGCTTCGTGCGCGAGTGGGGCAGCGCGATTTCTGCGGACCACGGAACCACCATCGGTGCCGCCGGCGAGTTCGAGACGCGCTACCATGCCATCGTCAATGACGGGCTGCCCGCCCAGGAGGCCGAATTCCGGCAGTTCTTCAACCAGCGCACGCACGAATCCTTCAGTACCCTGCTGCACCTGCTGGACGAGGAACGCCGGTCCATCACCAGCCGCATCCTTCCGCTGAACGGCATCCTATCCCAGGTCAACTTTCACGAGGGCAGCTTCCTGGAGCTGGACATCAAGCAGACCCTGCCGCCCACTGCCAAGCAGTTCAAGGACGCCATCCAGAACGCCCTCAAGGCCCGCCATACCCGGCCGGCCAAGGCTGAAGGCGCCCGGGCGGACGGCGGCAACGGGGAAAGGGATGACGACGCCGAGCTCACCGCCCGCTACAAGTCCCTTGAGACCTTGGTGAAACGGCTCGGTTCCCAGGCGCCGGAGGACAGGCGCTGGCGGGCCGAGGTGCTGGACGTGCGCGGGCACCTGTTCATCCAGTGCAAGGAACACCGCGCGGTGGCCGGGCCGTCGTCGGGCAAAAAGGGCGGGGCCAAAAAGACCGAGGTCTTTATGCACGCTGACACCGGCTCCATGTCCGGCGGCGAGCGTCAGCGCTTCACGGCCTTCATCATGGCTGCCGCACTGAGCTACCAGCTGGGCATCGCCGAGCAGGGCTTCACCACGTACGGCACAGTGATGATGGACGAGGCTTTTGTGCTGGCGTCCGAGGAGTTTGCCGGCGCCGGGATCAAGGCGTTGCACGAGTTCGGGTTCCAGCTGCTGCTGGCTGCCCCGGAGAATGTGATTGACCTGTCTCGGCACCTGGGCTCAGTCACCGAGATCCTCCGGGACCGGCGCACCAACCGCTCCGGAGTCCTGACAGCGCCCGTTATCAGGCCGCGGTCAGGAGAAGAAGGAACCTGGCGCTCAGAAGCTAACCCAGTAGACATCGTGCTGCGCTGATCCGCCCTCGCGGAAAAGCAACGCGGGGTCACTCCATGCCCAATAAACCTCACAAATCGGGCCGGATGTGACTCCGCGTTCCCGCATATAACAAATTGATGGATTTATTGCCCGGGAGCTGTTGGGGAGCCCTGTCCTGGTGCCATGCTGGTCGGCATCAATCACTCGCCTTCATCCTCCTGACGGGTACTTGTGGAACGCTGGGTCCTGCATCTGACGCCCGTGGAGTGTGACGGCCTTCCCTTGAAAGGCATCACAAATGCGCCCAGCACCTCGCGCCGCCACCCTCATGGCGCTCACTGCCGTTGCGGCCCTCACCCTCATGGGCTGCGCGGAGGGCCCTGCCGCGGACGGAAGTTCGTCCAGTGGCCCAGCCGCCCAAACGGCGGCCGCCGCAAGCCCGCTGGCATCAATCATTCCCGCCGCTACCTCTTCTCCCGTTCCCAAAGGGCCGGTGACCTTCACGTTCCCAGATGGCCGCCTGTCCTATGCCCACCCGGAGGGGTGGCGTGTGGAGCATGAACAGGTTTCGGCGTCCCCTGCCGTGGAAACCGCGACTGTCTACGATGCCGGCGGCAAGGAACAGGTCGCCATCTATTACAGCGAAATCGGTGACGCCACGGCCGGCAATGTCTCCAGGTTCATCCTCGAGACGGACCCGGTTCCAGGATTGATCGGCGCTGCGGTTCCCACGCCCAGTTCGTCGTTCTTTGTCGACCACGCTTTTGGCACTGCTACCTACCACATGGGACTAACGCCGGGATCGCCGGTCTCGCCGGACGGGCAGGTGCAATACGGGCTCGTGATGCTCGGGGACCGCATTCTGACCGCAGACGTGCTTTTCGACGGTCGGCAGTTTGCGAACGACGAGGCGGCCAAGGAGTGGTACTGGGGTGATGAAGGCCGCTCCCTGAAAGCGTTGCTGATGAGCTTCACTTACCGCTGACCGCCGTGCAAGAGGAACCCTCCCCTGCGGGGGAGGGTTCCTCTTGCTGTTACTTGGCCTGCACCCGTGACAGGAACTGGGCAGTCCGGTCTTTCAGTCCGTCAATCTGGCGCAGGACGACGGCGGCCGGGTCCGGGTTGATCTCGTTGGCCGGCGGTTCCTTGCGGACGTTGCCGCAGCACAGGAAGTCGGCACAGATTAGTGTCCCGACGGTGTTGCCGTTGCGGCCGGACTGGCCGGCACGCCTGGCCACCCAGAGGAGTACGTCCTCCTTCGAGAAGACGTCCCGGCACAGTTCGCAAAGGACTGAGCGGTTTTTTCGCGCGCCGCCCTCGGGCGCGCGAAGCATAATGCCCGTGAGGCCCTTGGGGCCCGGAACTACCAGGTAGCCGCGGAGGGGCATCTTCTCGTCCCTCCACCCAAGGAAATCGAGGTTGTTCCAGTCGAGCGAGTCAAAGTCCTTGGGCAAGGTGAGTTTCGCCGCCTCCGAGCGGCTGGCATTAACGAACGATGAGCGGATTTGCTGAGGCGTGATTGATTGCATGGCTGAGCTTTCGAAAGATAGGAGCCCCGGGATGCGGGGAATGAGCGTAAAGGGTCAGCAGGTCTTCGCGGAGCAGGCCAAAGCGGCCACCCCGCTTTCCATGGCAGCGATGGCCGGGCGGGCCGTCTGCATGCACATCGTTCCTGGTGTCCTGTCTCGAAAGCCTCGGGCTTGGGTGCAGTGAGTCCGATGCACTGGCCGGTGCCCAAGCAACCGGCAGTGCCATCCTGCCAAAGGCTGCGCGCGGTGTCCAAGGAGCAGCCGGAGCAGGAAGTGTGTCCTTCCTCACGTCAGGGATTAAGTGATGTAAACGTTGCGTAATGGCCCAAAGGATAGGCTAGCCTTACTTAAGTTCGCTTCAGCCACTTAAGGAGTTCAGTGACTTCCCCCCATTTCCCCGGGCCCAGCACCACGCGGCGCACGCTGTTCAAATCCGCCGGTAAGGCGACGGCCGTTCTGGCCGCAGCGGCGCTCACCCTCTCCGCCTGCTCCACAGGTCCTGCTAACTCCAGCGCGGATTCCACCGCCTCCAGCTCCAGCAGCGCGCAGTTCCCGGTCACTATCGAGCACGTCTACGGCAAAACGATCATCGAGAAGCAGCCCACGCGCGTAGCCACGGTCTCTTGGGTCAATGACGACGTCTCCATTGCCCTCGGCGTTGTTCCCGTGGGTGTCCCCAAAAACGAGTGGGGCGGCAACGGCCAGGGCTCTACCCCCTGGAAGGACGCTGCACTCGAGGAGCTGGGCGCCGGCTTCGGCTCCAGCAAGGCCCCGGTCCAGTACTCCGAAGCTGACGGGATCAACTTCACGGAGATCGCCAAGCTCGCGCCGGACGTGATCCTCGCCGCCTACTCCGGCCTTACCGAAGAGGATTACAAGAAGCTCAGCGAAATTGCCCCCGTGGTGGCACACCCGGAGCTGGCCTACGGAACCTCCTGGCAGGACGCCACCACCATCATCGGCAAGGCCCTCGGCAAGGATTCCGAGGCAGCCAAGCTCGTCTCCGACACCCAGGCCACCGTCAAGGAGGAAGCTGCCAAGTACCCGCAGATCGCCGGCAAGACGTTCATCTACGGCTACGCCCTTCCCTCGGATCCCAGCCAGACCGGTATCTACACGGCCAATGACAACCGGCCGAAATTCCTGTCCTCCATCGGAATGAAGCTCGCGCCGGTCGCCGAGCAGGCCTCTGCAGGCTCCAAGGAATTCTTTGTCCCCTGGTCTGCCGAGAAGGTTAACGAGCTGGAGTCGGACATCTTCCTAAGCTCCGTCGAGGAAGCCAGCGATGCGGACGCCATCAAGAACGATCCCCTGCTCGGCCAGATCCCGGCCGTCAAGAAGGGCGCCTTCGTTGCGGACGCGAACAAGAGCCTGGTCCTGGCAATCTCTGCGTCCTCCCCGTTGAGCCTGCCCTGGGCGCTGGACACGTTCCTGCCCGAGCTGGCCACGGCAGCGGACGCAGCGAAGTAGCAGCGGTTCCGTGACGCAAAGTACGACGACGCCGGCCCACCAGGCGCGGATTCCCGGCACCTCCGTGCCGGGAACTGGAGCGCGTGCCCTGTTCCGCGGCGGTGCTTCCAACGGGAAACGGACAGCCTGGCTGCTGGCCGCCGTCGTTGTACTCGCTCTGTTGGCCGGGGCCTCCCTGGCCATCGGGGCCCGCGGCCTGCCTTTGGAGACGGTATGGCAAGCCCTCGCCGCTTTTGATCCTGCCGACGGCGACCATGCGGTGGTGCACGCCCGCATCCCGCGGACAGTCCTCGGCCTGCTGGCCGGCGGAGCGCTGGGCCTGGCAGGGGCCGCCATGCAGGGTGTGGCACGCAACCCGCTCGCCGATCCCGGCATCATGGGTGTCAACGCGGGAGCCGCACTGGCGGTGGTGACAGGCATCTACGTCTTTGGCGTCGGCTCATTGTCCGGGTACATCTGGTTCGCCTTCCTCGGCGCCGCAACCGCCGCCGTCGTGGTTTACCTCATCGCTTCCCTGGGCAGGGACGGCGCCACCCCAGTGAAACTCGCCCTGGCAGGTGCGGCACTGAATGCGGGCCTGTATTCCCTGATGAACGTCATCCTGGTCTCCAGCCAGGACACCCTGGACCGCTTCCGCTTCTGGCAGGTGGGCGGCATCGCCGGGCGCGACTGGTCCGTGCTGCTGTCCGGACTCCCGTTCCTGGCCGCCGGGGCAGCCATCGTGCTGCTGACCGGGAGGGTCCTGAACAGCCTGGCCCTGGGTGATGACATCGCCCGCGGCCTCGGCCAGCGCGTCGGCCTGGTCCGCGCCATCACCGCCCTCGGGATCGTGCTGCTGTGCGGTTCGGCCACCGCCCTCGCCGGGCCCATCGCATTTCTCGGCCTGGTCATTCCGCATGCCGTCCGGTTCCTCACCGGCCCCGACTACCGCTGGATCCTGCCGTTCTCCATGGTTCTGGCTCCGGCGCTGCTCCTGGGTGGAGACATCATCGGCCGCGTGGTGCTGCTGCCCGGCGAAGTGCCGGCCGGGATCATGACCGCCCTGGTCGGTGCCCCCGTGTTCGTCTGGCTCATCCGCCGCGGAAAGGGGGCCGGACTGTGACCCTTGCGAAATCCCCCGTTGACCTATCACTAAAGGCTGCCAAAACAGGGCCCAGGGGACCAAAACTGATAGGGCAACGCCGGGGCGGGCGGCTCCTGAACCGGACCGCCGTCCTCGCCGGCGCCGTTGTGGTCCTCTTCGCGATTACAGTCCTCCTGGGCAGCTACACCGTGACCATCCCGGACTTCTTCAAAATCCTTTTCGCGCACCTGACCGGCGGTGAGAAGATCCCCGGCGCCAGCTTCATCGTGATGGAGAACAAGCTGCCGCGGGCGGTCATCGGCACCATGATCGGCCTCGCGTTTGGCCTGGCCGGCGCCCTGTTCCAGACCATGCTCCGCAACCCGCTCGCCAGTCCGGACGTCATCGGCATCAGCTACGGCGCCAGTGCAGCCGCGGTGATGGCCATCGTGGTGTTCGGCGCTTCCGGTGCCGCCGTGTCCGGTGCTGCCCTCGCCGGCGCACTCGTCGTCGCGGCCATTATCTATGCCATCTCCAGCGGCGGCTTCCGCGGAACCAGCCGCGGCGATGCTGCCGGCAACCGGCTCATCCTCGCCGGCGTGGGAATCGCGGCCGCACTCCAGGCAGTGGTCAACTTCCTGATGACCCGCGCCGATATCCGGACCGCGGCCGACGCCCTTGTCTGGCTCAACGGATCCCTGAACTCCGCCAACTGGGACCGCGCCGGCGTCCTGGCCGTGTCCCTCGTGGTCCTCATTCCTGCGGTTGCCGCCATTTCAGGCCCTCTGCGCATCCTGGAGCTAGGCCCCGACGCCGCCGCCGGCCTGGGCGTCAAAGTAGGTGCCACCCGGCTCGCGCTGGTGGTCATTGCTGTCGCGCTGGCGGCAGTGGCGACGGCGGCAGCCGGGCCGGTCTCGTTCGTCGCCTTCCTGTCCGGGCCCATCGCCCGGCGCTTCACCGGAAAAGCCAGCCTCCCGGCGTCGGCCCTGGTGGGTGCCCTGATAGTCCTCGCGGCGGACTTCTTCGCCGCGAACCTCGCCCCCCTGCTGCTGGACGGCACCGTCTTGCCGGTTGGTGTGATCACCGGCGCGCTCGGTGCCCCGTTCCTGCTGTGGCTCCTGGTCACGGCCAACCGAAAGGATGCCTGACGTGGCAGTTCTCACCGCCAAGGACCTGACGCTGAAATACGACCAGCGCTGCGTGGTGGACGGATTCAGTGCCGAAATCCCCGAGGGCAAGGTGACCATGATCGTAGGTGCGAACGCCTGCGGAAAGTCCACACTGCTGCGCGGCCTGTCCCGGCTCCTCAGGCCCGCGTCCGGTGCCGTGACGCTGGACGGGAAGGACATCCACTCCCGGCCCGCCCGCGAACTTGCCCGCACCCTGGGCCTGCTCCCGCAGCATCCCACCGCACCGGACGGCATCAAGGTCCGCGACCTCGTGGGCCGCGGGCGCTACCCGCACCAGGGCCTTTTCCGCGGCTGGAGCGAAAATGACGACGCCGCGGTGCAGCGCGCGCTGGAAGCCACCGAAACGCTGGACCTCGCCGAGCGGAACGTGGACGAACTCTCCGGCGGGCAGCGCCAGCGGGTGTGGATCGCCATGGCACTTGCCCAGGAAACGGAAGTGCTGCTCCTGGACGAGCCCACCACCTACCTGGACCTCGCGCACCAGGTGGAGGTCCTGGACCTGGTCACGGACCTAAACTGCCAGCGCGGCACCACCGTGGCCATCGTCCTGCACGACCTGAACCTCGCCGCCCGCTACGCGGACCACGTGATCGCCATGAAGGGCGGTGCGGTGGTGGCGGTCGGCGCACCAGGGGACGTGGTGACGGAAGACCTCGTCCGCAACGTCTTCAACCTGGAATCCCGCGTCATCCCGGACCCCGTGTCCGGAACCCCGCTGATCATTCCCATCGGCCGACACCACGTCCCTGCCAACGAACTGGAGCTCGTTTCATGAAGACCCGCGATATCGCCGCCACCGAGCCCATGACCCTGGCCTTCGATGTCACGGTCTCCTCCGTGCAGGAACTAAGCCCCAACTTCCGGCGGATCACCTTCGGCGGATACTCCCTGCGGGACTTCGGCGTCCACGGCGACACCCTTGACCTCCGGATCAAGCTGATGATCCCGTCGCTCGCGGCAGACGGCACACCGCTTCCCCTGCCGGTCTTTGAGATGGCCGAAGCCGGCTGGTACCGCGAATGGCTGGCTATGGATCCGGCAGTGCGCGGCTCCATGCGCACGTATACCGTCCGGCAGGCCCGCCTCGACGCCGTGTACCCCGAGATCGACGTGGACTTCGTGATGCACTTTGACGAGCACGGCAACGGGGGGCCCGCCGCAAACTGGGCCCTCAATGCCAAGCCCGGCGACGCCATCACCATCATCGGACCCAACAACCGTGCCGCACACTGCGTCACGGCCGAGATCTACTCCGGCATCGAATGGCGTCCCGGACTGTCGCAGCGCATCCTGCTCGCCGGCGACGAGACCGCCATCCCGGCAATCTCCGCGATCCTCGAAAGCCTGCCCGGATACATGACCGGCCACGCCTTCCTGGAAGTCCCCGAAGCCGGCGACTTCCTCGAACTGACCTCACCGGCCGACGTGGAAATCACCTGGCTCGCCCGCGGTGCCTCGATCGGACGGTCCCGCCCGCACGGCGAACTGCTCCAGGAGGCCGTGCGCAAGGCAGTGCCGGTGCCCGGCTGGGTTGGCATCAAAGCGGCCGACGGCGGCGCAGGTCCCGAGCCGGAGGACGTCAATGTGGACGAGGACATCCTCTGGGAGACCCCCGCACGGATGGAAACCGCCGAAATCCAGGCCACAAAAAACCCGGACATGCCCGCCGGCGCCATGCCCTTCTACGCCTGGATTGCCGGCGAAGCCGGGGTCATCAAGGACATGCGGCGATACCTGGTCCGCGACGTCGGGGTCGACCGGAAGCAGGTTGCCTTCATGGGGTACTGGCGGCAGGGCAAAGCCGAGGGCTAGGCCCCGTCCGGCGGGAGGCACATCCTCTGCGTGCTCGCTCGTTCCTCGTTTAGACGCACCCTGCCGGACGTCCCATCCCGCCGCCTCTCCTGCCACGCCCGCTCACCTTGCGGAGTCTTTCCTCCTGCGCAAGCTGCTCGTAACGGCTTGTCTGCCCGTCACCTTTCCGGCTGCTTGATGAGACGCCCCATCAGATCCTGCTGCTTTTTCTCACACGCCCGCTCACTTTTGACCGCTTGAAGGCAAGCGCCCGCTCACCTACTGCTTATCCCGGCGTCGTCCTTGCTGTTCTTTGCCCCGCTTGCCAAGGCACAGCCCGGGTGGAGTATGGCAGTAGGCCATCAGGAGCAAGCGGTTGCGGCACATCATCGATGAGCAGCTGAAACCGGTACGCGGATACAGCCAACGCTGGCCGCGCTCGACGCCACTTAACACACATTTTCAAGAACCGCCAGTATTGGCAGATGTGGTGTCACAGGGTGTGACAAGAATATGATTCGGATATTCCAACCGGACCATTTAAGGTGTCACGCCATGAAATCCATTCTCCGGCCAGCCGTTTCCGTCCTGACACTTTTAGTTATGCTCGTTTCACTTGCCGTCGTGGGCAGCGTGGCGAACGCTGTTGGCGCGCTGACATTCGCGCCGACCGCCGACAGTTACGTTCAGGCGGACCGGCCAACAGAGAACTTCGGGACCAGCGTCCGATGGTCCACCGAGGGCCGGACAAGCATCTCGCGGAACAGTCTGCTGCGGTTCAACGTCCAGGTCCCTGCCGGGGAACACATCGTCTCGGCAAAGCTGCGGGCATACTCGGAGGCCGCAGCAACATCGACTGAGTTTGTGGACGTTTACACCACGAGCGGCACATGGACCGAAACGGGCGTCACCTGGAACAACGCGCCGGCGCGCGGGACCTGGCTGGGCAAGACCGGCGGGTTCGCCACGGGCGCCTGGGTGGAATGGGACGTCACCAAGGGCGTCACAGCGACCGGCGGTGAGCAGAACTTCAGGCTCGAATCCAGCGTGCAGAAGTGGCTGGGCTTCAAATCGAACCAGGTCTTGGACGCAGCACTCCGCCCAAAGCTGGTGGTCACTACCGCGGCTAACTCCGTGGCCCCAACCC
>NZ_VHIJ01000069.1:0-13544 GCF_006680095.1 Pseudarthrobacter sp. B4EP4b
CACCAGGTGAGAATACATACCTCAACTCTCAACCACGAAACTCCCTGAAGGGCGGCCGGGGGACTCGCCGCTGTCAACCACGATGTCCGCGCCGGCGCTGTAGCTCGCCGCTTCTCTGGCCAAGTAGCAAACCAGGCCAGCAACAACGTCCGGCAACCCTGCCCTCTGCAGGGGGACGCGGTTCGTGAGGTATGTACGGCCACCGGTAGGTCCACGCCGCGGTATTCGGCCTCCGCCAACACCCTCGCCAGGATGGCAGGGACATGGAACACACATCTGGCTGCTCCCAGCTCCTCCGAAACGATGTTGCCTGGCACTAGGGCGAACGGACACCCATCAAGTCCCCCGACGGACGCATCGGACTGGGAAATGCCGATCTGTGTGGCGGAGGGCGGTCGCCACCCGGCACCGCGCATGTCAGGAGGTGGATCCCAACCGAAAGATCGGGAAGCCTTGCCCAGATCCGGGCAGCGGGCTCGGCCATGCGTTCAGGAGTGATAGTCCCGATCGGTCCACCGCGCCTGGAGTCCCTAAGAACCCTTGACGGTGGGGACGGCAGCGCCCTGTATTGCGGCGTTTCGCAGCGCCTGGGAGCCGCGTGGACCCATCGGTCCTAGGGGGTCCCCACGGCCCCGGTGGACCTGAATCCGCCGGCTGGACGCGCAGGACACTTCGGTTCTACCAAGCGCGAGTGTCCACGCCAAGGGCAGAAACGTCAACGTAGATTCGGTACTCAGAGATCAGGTCACTGTCGCTGAAGCCTAGGACCACGCATGCTGGCACCTGAAGGTCCTCACCCGGCATTTTATAGGTCATCGTCAGCTCAACCGTTGCATAGGACGCTGATTCATCCACATGGACGGTCTCAATATCGTGAACCATCCCTGTTGCAATTGAACGAAGTTTCTCCCCCGCGAGGCGAACGGACTCTCGGCCCGATTGGGGCGCGGCGTTCGCGAACCGGAATTGTAGAGCTGCGCTAGTCGAGTTGCGCACAGCTCGTCGATCGCCTTTGTCGACTGCAGCGTAATAGTCATAGACCGCCTACGTCGCCGATCTGCGGCACCTTGCAGTCCTAAGCCTTTCCCGCTGCTGCAGTCGGCGGACGCGCCGGTGTCAAATTCCATGTGATTTTCCACTTTGTTCCGTTCACGCTCCTCGTTGATTGGTTGTTCGATTCACGTCGGAGACCGGAGTTCGACGCTGGGTTCAGTGGGAGGCCGGACGACGCCCAAGCGCCGTCCGGCGTCCGTTCCTTCGATGAAGGCAGCCATCGCAGCCCGGGGGCTGTAGCGTCGCCAACGACGCGAACATCGGGGCACGCTCGTTCCGCAGCGAGTTGTAGTGCGATCTCCGGCATGCGATCACAAGCAAGCACGACCAGATTTGGCCGCAACCTGGCCTCGCTGCTGTTCAATGTGTTGCCTATCGAGGCCTCGTGGTCGAGTATTGCACTGATGGTGGAACGTTCATACAGCGTGCAGCCGAGGTCCAGGAGGCGCGGCACATGATCAGTGGCGTGGGTGATGCCGAGGTACGAGCCGACCGCCGGCAGCGGTGTCACGATGGTCGTGTGGCAGCCCAGGGCTGCGAGCTGTTCAACGACGACTGCGCCTTCGTCGTTGCCGAGCGTGTCATAAACGAGCACCTCACGTGCCCCCGTTGCACGGGCGCTGCGGACCGCTTGATCCGTCGGCACGTAAGGTATCGAACCGTCAGTCTTAAATGTGGATGGGCCTGGCTTTGAGCCAGTCGCCAGGATGATGGCGTCAAATGGTGCCTCGTCAAACAGTTCTGAGGATGCTTTCATTCCGACCGCTATCTCGACCTCGAGACTGCGGGCTTGGCGTTCGAGCAATCGGACTGATTCGACGAGTTCCACCGCTGAGCTGATCGGGTCAATTGTGGCCAGGCGACCGCCGAGTTGAAGCTCGCGTTCTATCAGCTTCACTCGATGGCCGTTGGCTGCTGCAGTCACTGCGGCCGCTAGGCCTGCAGGTCCGGCGCCAACCACGAGGACGTCCTTGCGGTGTGTAGCTCGCAACGGGAGAAGTTGGTGCTCGCGGCCAACATCGGGGTTGTGGAAGCACATGGCGTACGTTCCGACTGAGATGCGGTCGATGCAGTGGTTGGCTCCGACGCAGGTACGAGTCTCCTGGGTTCGCTGTTGGCGGAGGTTGGGAAGGACCCTCGGATCGGCGATGTGAGCCCGAGTCATGCCAACAATGTCGCAGTTGCCATTCTGCAGCGCTGTCTCAGCTTCTTCGACCGTGACAATGCGCCCCACACCGAGTACCGGGACGCGCCCATCTATCGCGAGTCTCAACTCCGCGACGCCTTCCATAAAATCGGCGTGCGGACGGCGGTAACTGCCGACGGTGCGAGGATAGTGCAGGGGGCTGGAACCTTCACTGGGGTTCAGCAGGCTGATGTGTCCGGTCGCCACTAGCTCGCAGGCGATCTCACGCAATCGTTGATCGGAGTTTCCTCCCTGGTGTGGACTGCGGAGGTCTTTGGTTGGTACTCGCGCACTTAGCAATGCTGACGGTCCAATTCCCGCTCGGATTCGCAACAGCAGCGCCTTCCAGAAACTGAGGTGGTCCCCCCATTCGTCGTCCCGTCGATTTGCCCAAGGAGAAATCGACTGGTGCAGCAAGTAGCCGTGACCGCCGTGTAGTTCCACTCCGTCGAAGCCGCATTCGATTGCTAGTTCGGCCGTTCGCCCCCAGCCCTCGATGAGTGACTCGACCTCACGGGAAGTCATCTCATGACCGACCTCCGGTCCGGTCTCGGATTGGGCTGCGCTGAAACCCCACATAGGTCTGCCGTTCCAAGCGATTGTGGCATCCCCGCCGCTGCTACCGGTGATGCCTTTGTGGATCGTCTGGACGAGTGCGAGAGCCCCGGACTCATGGATAATCTCGGCCGCTTGTGACAAGCGATCCTGGAGGTAGTGCAGAGAAAACGGGTGCTCACCGTCCACCGGCGGCACCGGAATCGCCTGCGTCATCGCCAGGCCGACGCCCCCCGAGACAAGGCTCCTTAGATAGGCCAGATATTGCTCACCGTCCTGAGCCGGAGAGTAGGCGTTGATGTCGAACCTATGTGCGGTGATTGCAACCCGGTTCTGTAAAATGTGTCCACCGACGTCGATGGGGGTGAGCAGTTTGATGGTGGTGCCTCAATTCTCGCCGGACGTGTGCTCAAGGCTGTGGTGCACGTTCAGTTGGCTATACGCGCTTCTTCGTGGTTCTGCTGCGCCGCCCGCTCGGCCGCTCGCTGTGTGCTGTGCTCGGCGGCAAGGTAGCCGAAACACATAGCCAAGGCCAGTGAGGCGCCGCCGCTCCAATAAGATTCGCCTGTAGGGGATGCGGCGCAGTTCCCCGCCGCGTACAGGCCCTCAATCGGCTGTCCCGCCACGTCAACAACTCGTGCATGCTCATCGATACGCGGACCCCCTTTGGTGTCGAAGGCGGCAGGTGTCAGCAGGGTAGCGTAGTATGGTCCGTTTTCGGCCAGGGGCCGTAGCGTCGGGTTCGTCCCCTTACCAGGGCCCATGCGCAGTGCCATTTGCTGCTCGTAGGTCGTTGCGCCGCGACCGAAGTCCTCGTCGACCCCGTCGGCTGCCTGGTGATTAAAACGGCCAATCGTGCTCGCAAGAGTGGTGGCGAAGTTGGGGTCTAACGTGGCTTGAGGCAACTCTGCGGCGAGGCTGGCGAGCCGCTCTTCTACTCGTTGGGCGAGCTCGTTGAGGTCGGCGCCCTCGACGACCCAGTATCCATCCACGTCAGCCGGGGGGACAGGGTTGCCGAGCCGAGAGCCGGCATGGATCTGCGCGTGGTCGGCATCCCAGATCATGATCATGGGAATGGCCGGGTAACGGGCGCCCTGCCAGTCGAAATCGAAGAATGCCTTGGTAAAATCGTTGTACGGTGCCTTCTCATCAACGACCCGGCGGCCGCGCAGGTCAGTGATCAGAAATCCGTCGCCTGGGAGGTAGAAGCTCGCGCACACGGCTTCAGGCTCGCGCAGAGTCCGTTCAAAAACGATCGGTGCTGCCCATACTTTATCCATGCCGTCGAACTGCGCTCCCAGCCGTTGGGCGATGGGAACGAACCCGCCGGTATTGGTTGCGACAGCACACCCTGGTCCGTAAGGCAGCGCAACATTTTGGCGCATCATGGTGGGGTTTCGAGAGAAGCCGCCGGTTGTAAAAATCACGCCACCGCCGACGTTGAACTTAGTGCGACGCCCTTCATTGTCTTCGCTGATGACAGAAACCACCGCGCCGTCGTCAACGAGTACATCGACGACGTGGCTCTTGGTCAGGATGGAGACTCCCAGCGCTGCGGCACGGTCAGCCAGGATATCGGTTGCGGCCTTTCCACCGGTAGCTTTACCGTGGCCGGGTCGCGGAAACACTGTGCGCCCGTAGGGAGCCACATTCTCTGGCAGGTGGGCGTAATAGTCGACGAAGGTCGGATCGTAAACTACATCCAGCGCGCCGATGTCGATGAGTGAATCCAACGCTCGGGAGGCGTGGTCGTAGAACACACCGGCACTGTCGAGTTCCCAGTCAGCCAAGCCTAATGTCGGATGCGTTGACGAGTAATGTCTCGGCGTTGCGAGTCTCGCCATGTAGCGAAGCGCATCGTCACGAGGATCAGAGACGCCATGTTGGCGCATGAAACGGTTGTTGGGAATCCACATCACACCCGAGGACTTCGCGGCCGTTCCACCGAGCACGTCCCGCGCCTCGATCAGCGTCGTGGTCATTCCCCGCGATGCGGCGAAAACCGCCGCCACAAGACCGGCTTGACCCGCACCGACCACGACCACGTCTACGTTGACATCCATTTATTGCGCACTCCTTGACTCGATCTGCGGTGGCTTGCTCGTTGGATTTGCCGTGGTCAACGGTCCATTGGCACGGAGATGCCCTCCGAGATAATCTCCCGGGTGTCAGCTCAACACCCCGCGGACTGAGGCCTGCTGAGTGTCACTGAAGATGCTGCGCCCCGCATTCGCGGAACTCCCCGTGATGAGTTCAAAGAAATCGGGAAACTACGGATCCACGCTCGTTGTGCGGGCAGGCATCGTATGCATGCTAGGAGACGCTAATGTGGACGTCAGAACCTTGTCAAGAGTTTTACGAGTTCCGGCGAGGTATCGTTACCTCAGCCGAGCCGTTCTGGCCAACAACCCACGGGCGCTGGGATCCCCGCCGCTCGATTCGCTCGGCGTCGCCCGGGGGAGTGCACACGACTGCACCTACGCCGAGCCGGTACATGGCTTCCAGCTGCTGTTCTGCTCGCCGCAGAAGTAGAAGCTACCCTCCATAACGGGGGTGGGGCCCCGCTGAGCGCCGTCCTCTGGATTATCCGGATCCTGCCAGCCGCCGTGTTCGCCATGAGGGGAGTGGCGAAGTTGACTGATCCGCGGGAGAAGCTTTCGCGCTTGCGGTGGCTCGAGAATTTCTCCACCGCAACGGTGCGGCTCATCGGTACGGTTGAGTCGTCTTCCGCTGTCGGCCTGATCCTGTCGGCGAGCCCTGGCATCGCGCCCTTGGGCGGTCGGGTTCGTGGCGGCCATGGCATTGGCGGCCGTTACCCGTGTTCCCCCGCGAGGAGCCCGCCCAGGATCGCGTACACCGTCGTCATGCACATCCTCATCCGGCAGCCCTTGCGAGCCCCGCGGAGCGCGAGGTGCGGGGCCCACGCCGCCCCGGTGAACGAACGCCTTCGAGACGGGCTCTGCCAAACAGCTACCTCAAGGGCCATGAGGGAGCAGCGCTTTTCCGGTGGTGCCGGGCAGGGACTTCGCCGGCGTCTTGAACCAGTGGGCCCAGCGTGGCCGACTACCGATCGGCTGACGGCTATCAAGCCGTCCCGCTCGCCGCTAGTGCCGGAACCACCGTGGAGGCTATTGCGACCGGGCGCGCGCCCGCCTGGGTTTGGGGGTTGAGTTCGATGGTGAGACGGCCCGGGCACGGCCGGAACAGGGTGCGACTGAGTGCGTCCGGCGTGCACGTGGCGCTGGTCGTCTTGGCCGACACTTTCGGGTCACTGGTCACTGCTGACCGCTGGCCTGCCCCGGAACAACGCCCCACGCCCTCATACAAAACCCGGGTCAACGAAACGAAATCGTAAAGGGCTTGACGTTTTGCTTGGTTGCGTCATAGGTTTGATTCATCAGTTCTCTCCAGGATGACTCGACGATTGGCGGCATTAATGCGTACTTTGATTCAGCACAGCAAGGGCCGAACGAGCCCCCAAGCACATCGCGACATCGGCGACCTCAAGGACGATGAGCTCACCCGGGGAGGCTTCGACGGCAGGGAAGCCGTACTCTACCGGCGCGAGGACCCCACCGTTTTCAAGGCCACTGGACGGTTTCGTTCTACGGCGGCGGACCTGCACGACATAGTCCCCTCAGATATGACCGATGCGGACGGCGGACCTCAGCGGCTGTACTACAATGCGCATGCGACGATCTGGCTGTCACGTCGTAGCAAGACCATGCCGTTCGTCCAGCGAAATGTGGATGGTGACGAGTGCTGGTTCGTGCATGAAGGGCGGGGTATCGTCGAGACCGAGTTCGGTCCGTTGAGCTTCGAGCCCGGGGACTATGTCGTGATCCCCAAGGCCATCACTCATCGATGGGTCATCGAGTCCGAGAGCACCCTACTGTTCGGGATCGAAACCGTTGGCGAACAACGAGCCCCGACGTACGTCGGGCTGGGACGTCACGCACCGTTTGACCCGGACACGATTCGGGTGCCCGATCCGTCAACGGTCGCGCCCTCGACCGGAGGCGTTGAGATGCGGGTGAAGTACGACTCCGAGTACTCGACTTTGAAGCTCGAGAACCACCCGTTCGACGTAGAGGGGTGGAAAGGCGATTATTTCCCGTTTACGTTCAACGTGCGGGACTGGAATGTCATCATGTCCGACAGCCTGCATCTTCCGCCCTCGATGCACGTCTTCCTGGTAGCGGAGGGCGTCAACATCATCAACCTGCTGCCTCGTCCTTTCGAGTCGATCGAAGGCACCGAGCGCATTCCCTGGTACCACCGCAACGCTGACTATGACGAGATTGCTTTTATCCATGGCGGAGAATCGTTGGGGCGCCCTCTTCACAAGGGCCTGGTCAGCCACGACCCACAGGGGATCAACCACGGATTTCCGGAACGTGCTCGAGACAAGTCACGGCGCGAATGGGACGACCACTCACGTATCACCTGGCAGATCATCATGATCGAGACGATTCTGCCGCTGAAGCTGGACGAGGTCTTGCAAGCGGCCGTGATGGATGACTGAGACTCAATGTCACGCCTCATAAGGATGCAGGAATTACCGCTTGTCGAGAGTGTGCTCCCTACGATCATTTATACCGAAGGTTAACGCGTCATGAACCCCACCCGATACACCCGCACTCCGTACCTGATCGTGAGTCGCGACCTCGGTCCCCGCAAAGAGATCTATGGCTCCATCGGTGACGCCGTCGTACTGCAGGCGCAGCTTTTGAGAGGCGACGAACCGTCCACGACCGTCGTGATCGGAATGCATCCCGTCGGCTCTCCAGGCTATCTTCCGGCCTTCTCGCAACTGGCGCGGGCTGGGCATCACGTCATTGCTTGCGCGACTCGGTACAGCATGGGTGATGCGGCATTGCAGATGGAGAATGCCCTTCTCGACCTTGCAGCCTGTGTGCGTGATGCCAAGGAACGTTTGGGGTATGAGCGGGTCATTCTGGCTGGATGGAGCGGCGGCGGAGCGTTGATGGCGGGCTATCAGGCCGAGGCAGAGAAGCGCGTCATCACTCGGACAGCGGCCGGTGAGGAGACTGCTCTCGCAGAGACCGAGCTCATTCCCGGTGACGCGTTGGCAGTGTTGGCGGCGCACAGGAGTCGCCACCATCTGTTGACCGACTTCCTTGATCCCTCGATCCTCGACGAGGACCGGCCAGACGAGCGCGAGCCGGAACTCAACATCTATGATGCACGCAACCCGAACCAGCCTCCTTACACCGACGAATACATCCAGCGGTACCGGGCCGCCCAGCACGAACGAAACAACCGCATCACCGAACGTGCTCTCAGCCGGTTGAGCGCATTGAGGTCCACGGGTCGCGGTGTCGAGGACCACTGCTTCGTAGTGCACGGAACGATGGCCGATCTACGTTGGCTCGATCCCGCAGTTGATCCGAACGATCGAATCGCCGGCCATTCCTATCTTGGAGATCCACGGATCGCGAACGAGAGCACCGCCGGCCTCGCGCGCTTCACGACCACGCGAGGCTGGTTGTCGCAGTGGTCCATGCAGCATGCGCAGGTGGACGCGGTGGACAGCGCCGACCGCATCACTGTGCCAGTACTGGTGATCGTGAACAGTGCCGATGATGCCTGTCCACCTAGCCACCCGCACGACTTCTTCGCCGGCATCCAACACGACCGCAAGGAGCTGCATACGATCGACGGCGCAAATCACTACTTCAGCGGCGGCGACAGCCGGCAGCACCTTGACGTTGCTGCCGATCTCTTCGGCTCATGGACGGACCGGTACGACCTTGGCCGGGCCCGATGAGCAGCAACACGCAGGCGGTGGCGACCACCGGAGCAGACGACAAAGCCTTCGAATTCCTCCGACTGGAGGTTGACGAGGCCCTCGTGACGGTGTGGTTCACTCGACCGCCCGTGAACTCGGTCTCGCAGGCGATGTACAGGGAGATCGAAAGGTTCTTCTCACACCCTGAGCGTTTCGTGCCGGGCATTAAGGCCGTCGTCCTGGCCGGAGAAGGCCGTCACTTCTGCGCAGGCAATGATCTGCACGAGTTCGGGACCTTGACACCCGAGAACTCTGATGAGCGGATGGCCGAGGTACGTGCAGCCTTCTTTGCGATCCAGAATTGTTCCGTTCCGGTCATCGCCGCCGTCCAGGGTGCCGCAGTGGGCACGGGTCTGGCGATCGCCGCATCCTGCGACTTCGTCATCGCCGCGACGACTGCCCGATTCGGCACCCCGGAGGTCAGCGTGGGGATCATGGGGGGTGCGCGACATCTCGCTCGTCTCGTGCCGGAGCCACTGGTTCGCTGGATGTACTTCACGGGAGATCCGATTGACGTGAGGCGTCTGGAACAGGTCGGAGGCGTCATCGAAGTCGTTCCCGCTGACGAGTTGCTCACTCGCGCGCACGAATACGCGGCTGCCATTACTCGTCACAGCGGCGAGGTGATCCGTACTGCGAAGCGTTCTCTCAACACGATCGAGACGATGGATCTGCAGGAGGGATACATCTTCGAGCAGAGCCTGACGCGCGAAATCTCTGGCCACCCGGACTCCCGGGAGGCACGGCAAGCGACACTTGAGCAGCGACCGCCCCACTACCCCTCGGAGCGAAAATGACCGACACGTTACCCGCCGACCCCGACACTGCTGCCGACATCGAGGCGTATCGGCGTGCTGCCCGCGCGTGGCTCGATGAGACCGAGCTGCCAGTTGTTCCTCGGGAGTTTGAGAAGCGTGCTGCTGTGCTTCGTGACTGGCATCGACGTCTGTACGACGCCGGCTGGGTCGGGATCCAGTGGCCCAAGTCGGTCGGGGGGCAGGGACTTACAGTCGATCATCAGCTCGCCTTCTCACTTGAACTGGCTCATGCTCGAGCGCCACAGCCGGTTGGTTCCATCGGGCTCGAGGTCGTGGGTCCGACGATCCTGAAGTACGGGACGGCCCAGCAGCATGACCGATTCATCCCACGCCTGCTGGCCGGTGAGGATGTGTGGTGCCAGGGCTTCTCGGAGCCGGACGCTGGGTCGGACCTGGCGTCGTTGCGGACCCGCGGCGTCATCGAGGGAGACGAACTGGTCATCACCGGACACAAGGTGTGGACCAGCTGGGCGACCAACGCGGACTGGTGTGCGGTTCTCGTGCGCACGGGGACCCTGGAGTCACGTCACCGCGGGATCAGTTATGTGCTCGTTGACATGCGTTCGCCCGGAATCACGGTGAACCCCATTGCCATGCTCAACGGCGATGCAGAGTTCAACGAGCTGATGTTCGATGGTGTGCGTGTGCCGCTCGAGAACGTGCTCGGGGAAATCAACGGCGGGTGGAGCCTGACGATGGATACTCTCGGCTGGGAGCGTGCAGGTTATGCGATCCGTCGCCGAGTGGAGAACGAGATCAGCTTCTCCGACATGCTGGACACGGTGCGCTCAAACACGACTGGGGAGCCGGATGAGCGCCTCGCAGAAAGAATCGGCCGGTTAGACCTTGAACTGAGTGCCTTCAGGGCGCTGTCCAGCCAGACAGCCAGGAGATTGGCAAGCGGCGACGTGCCGTCGCCCATGGATTCGGTGGACAAGCTTGTGCTCGGACGTACAGAGCAACACCTGGCCGGTACGGCCCTGGACCTCCTGGGCGCGTACCGCTTGGCGATCTCATCGAGACCCGGAGGCCTGGACGCGGAAGGTATCTCCAAGGACTATCTCTACGGTCGGGCCGCCTCGGTGTATGGCGGCTCGGCACAAATCCAGAAGACGCTCATCGCCGAGCGCCTGCTCGGTCTCCCGAAAGGACGCTGAGGTGACAACTCAGGAAACGCTGCTCGCAGCAGAACTCACGCGAGAGGTCGAACAACAACTCCAAGACCTTATGAGTCGGCCCAGTATCCGGCACGACGCAATGCGACAAGGGCGGAGCAAGGACATCTGGTCAGCGGCCGTCGACGGTGAGTGGTTCACGGTTCTTGTCGACGAGGAATCCGGAGGTCTGGGTCTCGGACTGCACACCATGAGTTCATTGTTCGCCTGTTTCGGTCGTGCCCTGGCGCCCGGGCCGCTGCTCGAGCATGCACTCGTGGCGCCGATGTTACTGCGCATTGCCACACCGTCCTCGTACGAGAGGCTGCAGTCGGCGATCGCTGGGGAACGACAGTTGGCGTTCGCCGACGGAGCCGCGACCGGCCAGGCCAAGGCCACACGACCACGGCTGGTCGACGGTCAACTCCTGGGGAACATCGACATGGTCAGGTACGCCGCGACGGCGGACGACATCGTGGTTGTGGTGGATGGCGAAAACGGTACGACATCCATCGTGCTCGTGAACGCAAATGACGACACCGTGACCATCACCTCGCAGCCGCACCTGGACACGACCGCTTGCCTCGCCACGGTGCACTTCGATCACACGAGCTACGAAATCGTCAGCGACGAACCCGAAACCCAGCTCAAGTCCCACCTGGAGCGCATAAGAGGAGGAATTCGTCTGTTGACGGCATGCCGGCTTGCCGGCGTCTGCCGGACATTGCTGGACATGTCGGTCGATTACGCCAAGCTCCGGGAGCAGTTCGGTGTGCCGATCGGCTCCTTCCAGGCGGTTCAACACATTCTCGCGGACATGGCCGTCGACACGATCCTGTTGGAAGCTCTGTGCGAAGTGCGGGCCGACGAGTGCGGTGCCGATGGCAGCCGCCTCCACTGGGCCGGAATTGAGTCCAAAGCCTGCGCCGCCGGAACAGCCCGGCGGGTCGGCGAGGCAGCATTGCAGGTTCACGGCGGCATCGGATTCACCGCCGAGCATGAGCTTCACGTGTGGTTCCTGCACGCGATAGGGCTGCAAGGCTGGTACGGGGACGAATCCGATCTAAGCCTCCAGCTCGGGCGATCGCTCTTGTCCGGGGAGCGATCGTCATGACCGTTCATCACGACGACATCCACGACCTCGCTCGTCCGCCGATGCCAGCGGTTGACGAGAAGCCCGCCCCGGCGATCTCGGCAGACTGGTCCGCGCGGTGCAGGTCGCACGCGAGGTCGTGGGCCATGAGCTCCCGGGTCGGCTGCTGCGTGCCGAGCAGAGCGCTGTGAAGGGCGGGGGCGGCGTGAGCGGTCCTGAGCTGACGGACTCGTGGTGGCCGGCCGTGCAGTCCAGTGCCGTGGTGGACGAAACGGCTGGTACCGTCCTGTATGCCCGCGCCCAGGCGGACCCGGACGTCGAGGCTCTCGTGGGTGAGGACCACGAGGGCCGCGAGGTGCGTTTGACCTTTGCGGCGCTGTACTCGGAGGCTCGAAGGGTGGCACTCGGGCTGCTCACGGTTGCCAAGCCCGGCGACTACGTGGCCGTATGCGTCGCGAACACGATTGAGTGGCCGCTCATCCAGTACGCCGCGGCGCTGAGCGGGATCATCGTCGTCGCGGTCAATCCGAGCCTTCGTCGCCAGGAACTGGCCTACGTCATCGGGCATTCACGTTCGGTGGCGCTGATCCATGGCCGGACCTCCCGTGGCGCCGACCTCTCCGCCGACATCGAGGCTGCCCGGTCTTCGTGCCCGGACCTGCAGACGGTGATCAGTGTCGGGGAGATCGGGTCGTGGCAGGACCATGATCCCGGCTTTGAGCTCCCGGTCGTGCACCCTGATTCCATCGCGATGTTGCAGTACACCTCTGGGACGACGGGTCTTCCCAAAGGTGTACTCTTGACTCACCGGGCGCTGGTTAATAACGCGCGGTTCACGATGGAGGCCATCGGTGCGCAGCGAGGGTCCATCTGTGTCACACCCTTACCGATGTTCCACACGGCCGGCTGCGTCACCTGCACCTTGGGGCCGCTCTGGCTCGCCGGGACGATGGTCCTTGTGCCCCGCCCAGACGCCGGACTCATTCTCGACACGGTGGTGCGAGAGCGGCCGGATGTCTTGTTCCATGTCCCTGCGGTGCTAGCCAGGGTGTTGGCCGAGGCCGAAGACCGCGGTGTGGACCTCCCGCCCGTACGCGCTCTCGTTGGCGGCGCGTCGAGCGTCCCGCCGGCCCTGGTTGGCTCCGCCGAATCTGCCTTCGGTGCAAAGTTTCACATCGTGTATGGGCAGACCGAATTGTCGTCGGTGTTGACCGTCGTGGGACGGGACGCGAGCCGGCACGACGCCGTCCACTCCGTAGGTCGCCCTCTGATGAACGTTGAGTGCAAGGTCATAGACCCAATTTCCGGGTTCACCCAGCCGACCGGCACGTCGGGGGAGATCTGCGCGCGCGGTTACCAGGCATTTGCGGGGTACCTCCACGACCCGCAGGCGACGGCACTCGCAAAGGATGAGGACGGCTGGGTTCACACCGGGGATCTGGGGGTGATGGACGCCCACGGCACTCTTAGCATCATTGGCCGCCTAAAAGACGTCATCATCCGTGGTGGGGAGAACATCTCGCCCGCAGAGGTCGAGTCCGTCCTGTCGGTGCACGCAGCCGTGCTGGAAGTTGCGGTGATCGGCCTTCCGGAGGAACGGCTTGGCGAGTGCGTGGCCGCAGTTGTCAAGGTACGCGGCGGCGTTGCGATCGACGCCATCAAGGCGGAACTACGGCTGCTCGCGGATGAGCAGCTGGCTCGTCACAAACGCCCGACCCTCTGGTTCTTCACCGATGAATTGCCGAAGACCGCATCCGGAAAGATCCAGAAGTTCCAGCTGCAGGAGCGCATAGAGTCCGGGGCGATCTCTTCCCCCGGCCGCCCTTCAGGGAGTTTCGTGGTTGAGAGTTGAGGTATGTATTCTCACCTGGTG
>NZ_VHIJ01000007.1:0-27605 GCF_006680095.1 Pseudarthrobacter sp. B4EP4b
GCCCCTTCGCCCCTAGCCCCCTGAACAGGGAAATTCCCTACGTAGGAAAGGTTCTAAAAGCAAGTACACACTACTGATGTTTAGGTAGTCCGGCCTCCCATACGCTCAGTTCACGAATTAGTAGTCCGGGCCGTCAATCGGCCAAAGTACTCTACACACGCCATGAAGTGGTGAGGCATTTGTCTATTTCCATTCAGCCCCCAATTTCCTTCTCCAAGCTGGCGGCAGTGCCGGAGAGGGCCTCCATCAGCGTCGTGATCCCAACGCTGAACGAGGCCCAAAACATTCCTTGGGTTCTCCGGCGGATGCCCCTCTACGTCGACGAGGTGGTGATTGTTGACGGCCGTTCCACAGACAACACTGTTGGAGTGGCGCGGGCGGTCCGCAACGACATCGTGGTGGTGGACGAGCAGCGTAAGGGCAAGGGAGTCGCCCTGCGCTCCGGGTTTGCTGCAGCAACAGGCGACATCATCGTCATGCTGGACGCTGATGGAAGCATGGATCCCCAGGAAATCGGCTGGTTTGTTTCCCCGCTCCAGCACAACTTCGACTTCGTCAAAGGTTCCCGCCACGTTACCGGAGGAGGGTCCGAAGACCTGACGCGGCTGCGCCGTTACGGAAACCGTGCGCTGACCGGGCTGGCCAACGCCGTCCTGCACAGCAACTACTCGGACCTTTGCTACGGCTACATCGCTTTCCGGCGGGAGTGCCTGGAAGTCCTGCAGCTGGAATCCGACGGTTTTGAAATTGAGACGGAACTGATCGTCAGGGCTGCGAAGGCCGGCCTGCGGATTGCCGAAGTCCCCAGCCTGGAGCTGGACCGCATCTCCGGGGCATCAAACCTCCAGACATTCCGGGACGGCTGGCGGGTGCTCAAGACCATGGCCCATGAGTGCCTCCTGTGGGAGGCTCCCACAGCCGGCGCCCGTCCCGAGGCACTGCGCCGGGTGAAGTACGCCTACGCCAACGTGAGCTTCCCGCGAACTCCCACCGATCCGACCAGCGTTCTTCCCGTCATAAGCGTGGCATGACATGACGTACCTACCCTTCCCGAGCGTCAGCGTGATCGTCTGCGCCTACACCACCGAACGCTGGAGTTGGCTGCTGGATGTCATCGAATCCCTCCGCGTGCAGACCTGGGCCCCTAAGGAGGTCCTGGTGGTGGTTGACCACAACGATGAACTCTACGAGCGTTTGGCTGCCACTGTGGATGACGTCACCGTCGTGAAAAACACCGGCCCGCGGGGACTCTCCGGAGCCCGCAACACCGGCGTGGGACTGGCGGACTCGGACGTTGTGGCTTTCCTCGACGATGATGCAATAGCCACACCGGACTGGCTTGAACGGCTCATGGCGCTCTATGACGATCCTGAGGTGCTCGGAGTGGGCGGCCGGGTGGAACCCCTCTGGGAGGCCGGGCGGCCCGGCTACTTCGGCGAAGAGCTCGACTGGATCGTCGGCTGCAGCCACCGGGGCCTGCCACGTGTGGCATCCGAAGTCAGGAACGTGATCGGTGCCAACATGTCGTTCCGGCTTGACGTCATTCGGACCGTGGGCGGTTTCAACCACTCGTTGGGCCGGCAGGGTTCCACTCCCTTGGGCTGCGAGGAAACCGAGATCTGCATCCGGTCGACGATGGGTGCCCCCGGATGCCGCATCGTTTACGAGCCGGCAGCGCTGGTACGCCACCATGTGCCCGCAAACAGGGGAACCGTGCGTTACATGCTTTCGCGGTCCTGGTCGGAGGGCATTTCGAAAGCCCAGGTCAGCCACGTCGTCGGGCACAAGCGGGCCCTCGGCCCCGAGCGCCGGTACGTGCGCAGCATCCTGCCCCGGGCAGTCTTCTCGGCGATGTATGACTGGACCCGCGGTGATCCTGCCGGACTCGGGCGGGCAGCCGCCTACGTCGCCGTCGTGGGGTGTACGGCGGCCGGCTACCTCCGCGGACGCCAGCTGGCGCACGTGCCTGGACGCCCCTTGAGCCAACCGGTACTGGCCGGCGTCAGCCCGTGGCGGGAAGTCAAGTGACCGCGGTCTCTGTGCACCATCCGGTCGCCACTGGTCCACCAACCACGCGCCGCAATGACACCGCGGACACCGTCCGCCCGGGCGACACGACCTATCCCAGCACAACGATCCAAGCGACACCATTTAGTTAGGGGACGACTATGCGCACCAGAGAGACTAAGGCATTGAATTTCGACATCCACGGCCGGCTCACCATCCGGGTGGATGCACAGGCGCCGGCAGCACACCAGCTCCGGACCATGCTGGCGTGTTTCGCCACGGACACCGAACGGCCGGCCGACATCGTGGTCGACGACAGGCCGGAACCAATGCCGGATGCGGGCCTGCTCGAGCACGAGCTGGCGTACACGGACACCAGCGTGCGCTTCAACGCAGATCGGGTCCAGGTGGTCAGGGACGCCGACCAGTGGCGCGTCCACGGATCGGGCGAGCTGTTGACCTCCGTGGTTCCCGTGCTCGATGCGGCCATGATCGCCCGGGGCGCTGCCATGATCCATGCTGCAACAATGGCCTACCGGGGCCACGCGATCGCGCTTCCCGCGGCCGGAGGGACCGGTAAGACGAGCACCGCCGCCAAGCTGATGCGGCGCGAGGGCTGGTCCTTCATGGGTGATGACTGGGCCTTCCTCGCCGAGGATGCCACCCTGCTCGGCTACGCGAAGCCGATGTTCATCAAGCCGCACCACCGGAACATCTACCCGCACTTGTTCGAAGGCGTCCGCAAGCCCCTCGTCCCCCCACGGTTCTCCCAGAGCGTAGGCCGCCTCACCACTGTGGTCCATCCATACGTCATCCGTTATCCGCGGCTCGCCGACTTCTCCCGCCGGTGGTCGCCGGAGCACCGCATGGTTGACGCGGCCACTGCGTTCCCAGGGCGTGAAGTGACCACCACGGCCCCGCTCGCCGCCGCCATCTACGTTGAGCGCTTTGAGGGTACCAAGACCCGGATTCTCGAGCGGACCACCGATTGGATGGTGGACCGTATGATCGGCAACTTCCACATCGAGATGGCCGGCTTCTCGCAGCAGGTTGTCACCGGCCTGGCGGCCACGTCGGTCGTCCCGTGGCGCGAGCACTTCGCGGCGAAGGGGCTCGTACTGAACAAGGCGCTCGACGGACGTCCCTGCCACCTGCTGCAGGTGCCTTCCGCGTACTCCGCGGACGAGGCATCGGACGACATCGTCCGGCACCTTGAGGAACTGCTGCCATCGGTCCTGGACGACCAGGCCTGAGGGGTGGGACACCATGAGCCACAGTCCTGCCGACGTAACCGCCGTCGTTCCGGCCCGCAACGCTGAACACCTGCTGCCGGGCTGCCTGGAGGCCCTTCGCCAACAAGGCGTTGCTGAGATCATTGTGGTGGACGGATTGTCCACCGACCGCACCGTCGAGCTCGCGCTCGCTGCCGGTGCCAGGGTCCTCAGTGACGAGGGCCGCGGCCTGCCGTGGGCCCGGACACTCGGTGTGCGGAGCAGCAATACCCCCTGGGTCCTGCTTGTTGATGCCGACGTTGTGTTCGGCCCCAGGGGAGTGGCTGACCTGCTGACAGAGCTGGTGGAAGATGGTCACGATGCCCTCCAGGCCGGCCTGGAAAGTGTTGCCGGCCCGGGCTACTGGGGGCAGGCGCTGGCACATCACCACCGCACCGGCCGCAGCCGCAACTGGTTCGGACTCGTGGCGACGATCGTCAACCGGGACCTGATGCTGGGCCTGGGCTTTGACGACTCGTTCAAGTCGGGGGAGGACATCGAACTGCGTTGGCGGATGCGGCAGTCCGGGCTGCGAACGGCGGTGTCACGCCGCGTCTTCGTCGAACATCGATTCGCCGCAGACGACTTCGACTTCGCCCTCGACCAGTTCCTCATGGATGGAACCGGACTGGGACGGATGATCCGCAAACACGGCTGGCGTGGCGCAAGGTTGGCGCTGCTGCCTGCCGCCGCGGCGGTCCGGGGCAGCGCCTTGAGCCTCGCCGCGGGCCAGCCCCGCTGGCTTCGCTACTACATCGCCTTCTGCTGGTACAACTACACGGGTTTGGTCAAGGGTTTCGCATCGTGACTACAGTGAGGGGGAAATCCGCCGTGGACGGCCCGCCCGTCCGGCACTCCGCACTGCGCAGCTCAATAGGCCTCATCATTGCCAAAGGTGCCCAGACCGGCTCGGGTTTCGCTTTCTGGGTGGTGGCCGCGCATGCGGCCTCCACCCGTGAGGTCGGGCTCACCACGGCCGCCGTCTCGGCAGTTTTGATCTGCGCGCAGCTCGCGGTGCTGGGCGCCGGGTCGGCCGTGATCGTCTCGGTGGGGCGGGGGGAACCGCCCGCTCGGGTGCTGGACGCGGCGTTCGCCATCGTCGGGGTAGCCAGCACGGTGCTGGCCCTCGGGTACCTCATCCTGCAGCTGACCGCAGCCCCGGACACGGCCTCGACATCGGTTCTCTTCTGGCTGATGTTCCTCGTAGCCGCCGTCACCGGAACAATGGGCACCGTGCTGGACCAGGCGCTTGTGGCACTGGGCCGCGGCGCCAGCGCGACCTTGAGGTACACGATGGGTGGCGGTGTTTCACTCGCGGCCGCAGCACTCGTGGCCTTGCTGGCGCGCCCCGCAGCGTCAGACCTGCTGATGGCCTGCTGGACCCTCGGAACCGCCGTGACATGCATCGTGGGCGTGATCCAGTTGCGACGACTTGTGGGCTACCGGCTGCGGCCATCCTTGCACCCGGCACGCGGCCGTCCGCTGCTGATGCTGGGTATCCCGAACCAGCTCCTCACCCTCACCGAGCGTGCCCCCGGTCTGGTGCTGCCGCTCCTGCTGGCGCATATGGTGTCGCCAGAGGCCGCTGCTTACTGGTACCCCGCCTGGATGATGGCGTGGGCAGCCTATACCGCTCCGATGCTGATGGGCATCGTTCAGTTCTCCGAGGGGGTCCGGGAACCTGGCCGCCTGGTGTCCACCACGTGGGCAACTCTCCGGTGGTCGCTCGCCATCGGAGGCCTGGGTGCCCTAGTCCTCATCGTCTTCGCCCGCCCCCTGCTCCATCTGCTGGGGGACCGGTACGCCGACGCGTCAGCCGGCGCCCTGCGGTGGTTGGCGGCCGGCGTGGTGGCCTACGCGGTACTGCAGGCCTATAACGCGGTGTGCCGGGCCCGGGGCCATTATGCGGAGGCCATCACGGTGGGCGTGGTGCTCGCCGCGGCCCTCTGCATCTCAGCATTGTCGGCCGCCGGAAGCGGCCCCAGCGCCATGGCCCTTACCTGGCTGGTGGTGCTCTCCGTCGGAGCCCTGGCGGTCGGCCTTCGGCTGATCGCAGTCCTCCGGCGCGTCAAACAGGAGGTACGATGACCAGCACGCTTGATACGCCCAGCCGCATGGACCTGCGCTGGAAGCCGCGTGACCTGTGGTGTGCCCTCGCCGGCGCGGTTTCGCTGGCGCTTGTGGTGTGGGCCGCTTCCACCGTGGCACTGCCCGTGACCAGCGACCTTGGGCTCGTCGCCGCCCTGCCCTTCCCCTTCTGGGCCGGCGTCCTGATTCTTAATGCCGCCTTCTTCGTGGCGCTGCGGGGGGACACCGAGGGCCCGGCGAGCCGCCCGGTAATGATATGGCTCGTCGCGGTGCTCGTGCTCGTGCTCTTCGGGACCGCAGCCTTCGTGACAGACGTACCGCGCGGGGAGGTCGCGTTCCGGCATCTCGGCATCGCCAACGCACTCTCGGGCATGCAACAGATCGATCCGAACATCGACGCGTACTTCAACTGGCCCGGTTTCTTCGCCCTGCTGGCAACGGTCCTCGGGGCAACGGGGCTCGACCCGGTGACCCTTGCCCTGTGGGCTCCAGTGCTCAACGTGAGTCTATGGCTCGTTGCCATCGCGGTGCTCACCGGCTACCTGACCCGGGATCCGCGACGGCGTTGGTTGGTGCTCTGGCTCTTCTGCCTCGGCAACTGGCAGGACCAGGACTACCTGTCGCCTCAAGCCTTCGGTTTCTTCCTGTACCTCGTTGTGCTTGCGATGGTTCTCGGTCCGCTCGCGGCGAAGCCCGCCACGTTCCACGGCTTCCGGCCCGCTGGCCTGGGGCAATGGTGGCGGGAACGGACGCCGGCCGAGCCCCGGACCGGATTCCGGCTGGCCGCCCTCGTGGTGACCCTCCTGCTCATTCCGGTCATCACCGCCAGCCATCAGCTCACGCCGTTCATGTTGCTCCTCGTGATCACCGTCCTCACCCTGAGCGGGCGGGTATGGCCGGGCCGGCTTCCCCTGATCGCCGGCCTTGTGCTGGTCCTTTGGCTCCTCTATCCAGCGAGTACGTACCTGGCCGGGCACCCGCTCCTGGAGAACTCAGGGCTGCAAATAGCGGCCGAGGCCAACGTCGTGGACCGCGTGAACGGGACAGCCGGGCACCTGCTCGTGGTGCAGCTCCGGGTGGGCCTCACCGTCCTGCTGTGGGCGCTCGCCGCCCTTGGCGCAGTGCTCGAATGGCGCAAGCGGCGCCTCGACCTCCGGATAGTCCTCCTCGCCGCCACACCGCTGCTGCTCTTCCCCGCACAGGCGTACGGCGGTGAAATGCTCATCCGTGTCTCGCTGTTCGCATTGCCCTTCGTAGCCCTCCTGGCGTCATCGGTGCTGCTGCCGGGAGACGGCAGCGTCCGACCGTCCGCCCGCGCCGTGGGTGCTCTTGTGCTCACCTGTTTCCTGCTGGCCGTGCTGACCGTGACCGGCCGGTTCGGAAACGCACAGTATGACGTCTTCACCCGCAGTGAGATTGACGCAGTGGCCGCCGCGGAGCAGTTGGCGCCCCCCGGCTCCTCGGTCATCTCGGCTGCCCACCCGACGCCGTGGCGCAGCCAGTCCTACCTCGAACACCGTTACCGGACCATGGATGATCTGTGCCGGGAGGACCTATCGCCTCAGACATGCGGTCCCATCGTCTACAACTACGCACGGCACAACCCCGGCGGCGCCCACTTGATCTTTATGCGCTCCACGGAGGCAAGCGTCGTCCTCCAGGGCGACAACAGCCCGGGCGAATTCACCGAACTCGAGGAGTGGATCAGTATGCAGAATGGCGTGCAACTGGCATTCAGCAACACCGACGCGCGCGTCTACCGGGTGGCGCCATGAGTGCCATGATTATAGCCAAGCGGCCCACCATCATACTCGGCCTCGCCGCCGTCGTACTGGCGCTCCTCACGCTTGTGGGGCTGCCGACACCACTGCAAACGGTCGCCGCGGTAGCGGTCCTTATCCTGCTGCCGGGGCGGGCACTGGCCCAGCTGACGCCGGTTACCGACCTGGCGCTCGGAACGCTGCTCGTCCTGGCGCTTGGCCTGGCCACGCTCACCGCGGTGTCTACAGCGATGTTCTACCTTGCCGTGTGGTCCTGGCAGGCGTGCGTCATCTCGATGGGTGTCATCACCATCCTTGCGTGCATTGCACGCGCACGGCAGGAGGCTGCGTCATGATTGAACTGGCAGGACTGGTGGTGGCTGCTGCCCTGCTCGCCACCCTTGTCACCCTCGAGGTCCGGCACGCCGGACCGGACCCGCTGCAAACCCCCCGCCCGAGGTTCCTCGGGCGGGCAGTGAGCCAGGCGGCCGTCGCCGTCATGTGGCTGGTATGCCTGTTCCTCTTCCTGCCACGCCTGCTGGAACTACTGACGTGAACCGCTCGGCGCGGTGGTGGCTCCTCAGCGACCTCCACCTCGGCGTGGGGGACGAGGACCCCAGGCGTCCCGGCAAAGTGCTGCCCGATTTCCTCCGCCGCGAGGTGCTCCAGGCGTCAGGTCCGCAGCAGCACATCGTTTTCGTCGGTGACACCTTCGAATTGGCAGGGCTCACCGAAGACGAGAGCCTGGCCCGCCTTGAATCCATCCTGGCGCGCCACCCTGAGATTCAGGACGCGCTGGAAGGGTGCGCGGCGCGCGGCGTTCAACTGCACTTCGTGTGCGGGAACCACGACGTGGAGCTGGCCCGGCCCTCGGTGGCCGCCCGGCTGTCATCGCTGCTGTCACCCGTCGAACCCGCCCAGGTCCGGGTGCACCCATGGTTCCTGCACGTACCCCGTGTCCTCTTGGCCGAGCACGGGCACCAGCACCATGCGCTGCACCGTATCCCCGAGCTGCTGCGGACCGCGGTCAGCGGTACCGACGAACTGGACCTGCCACCGCTGGCCGCCTGGCACGCCCGGCCATCGAACTCGCGCCTCAGCCGTGCCGGGGCCGTTGCCCGGGCCTTCCTGGCATCCGAACGGGCAGAACGGCGCGTCCAACAGCTCGCCTACGGCGAGCTGTTGGAGGCTGAAGCCCTTCGGCTGGAGCTCGGCGGGGCCGCCGTTCGGGATCTCGCACGCCTGTCCCGCTTCCGGACGATGTCGGTGCTCCCGCGCACCGCCACCCGCATGGTCCTCGCTGCAGCCGGCCGCAGCATCGCCAGCGAGGAAGCTCCTGCTGCTGCCGGCCAGGTGGCACGCACCCTTGAGACGCATGGATCAGCAGTGGCCTGGTACGTCTCGGGCCACACCCACCGGGCCCTTGAGGCTACGCTCGAGGGCGGCGCCACCCGGTACGTCAACACCGGTACATGGTGTTCGGATGTCCGCGGCCGCGGACCTGACCAGTCGGACCGCCGGACTTTTCCGTATGCTGTGGTCGACGTCGGCCTGGACGGCGCCACCGGCGGCGGGCTGCAGTATTGGCGTCCGGATGCCGGCTAAGTCCGGTTCACTTCCGCCCCATGCAGGCGGGCTGCGGCCCGTGCGTCCTAGCCCTTCTCCCAGATAGCAACCCAGTCAACGTACAGATGGCCGCTGGTTTCAGGGGCCGGGCATACCGGCAGGCACGATTCAGTCTGCAGGATGTAGTGCATGGGCGTGTCAGGAGTCGATGTCGCGCTGATGCCGATTGACCTGCCATCAAGAAAAAACTCAACCCGTCCGGGGTTCCACTCGATGGTGGCAGTGTGCCAGGAGCTGAATGTTGCCGTGGTGTGGAACATGTCAATGTGCTCGCCCTCAGCGCTGCCGGTAGCGTGCATGGCAGCGAAAATCGATGACGCTAAATCTCCTTCGGGGAAGTCGATCTCGCCATCCTCCGGCCACTGCTTGCTGTCGGGCCAGAGCAACCAGGCTGTTTTGTATCCCGGCAGTGGATCGGCCTTAAACCGTACAGAGTAGCGTCCGTAGAGTTGGCTGTTGTAGGGGCGCCCGCTGGTCTCACTGAACTTGGGCGACGGCGCTGCGCCCATTGAAGTGCCGTTTTCGGAGTGCAGATACATGTCCAGGACGCCGTCTTTGACGCTGAGGACGTTGGACGGGAAATACCCGGACTTCGCCTCATTCAGCTGGGCCGCTGTATCCGGCGTGCCGTCAGCATAATTTTCGCTCCACTTCGCGCCGTACTTCCCGCCTGGGAATTCGCCGACAGGGACATTTCCATTGACAAAATCCTCGGCAAAGACCTGCTTCCAACCGGGCAGGTTTCCGATAGGCATGGCTTCTCCGCTGGGCGGATTGGCTGCCAGAGCGGGAGAACCAGGGGCCTCTCCCGCTCTGGTGCTTTGGACCGGTGATGCATCGGAAACGAAACTCAGCGAGCCATAGGCCAGAACCGACAACACGACCGTCAGCACGACGGGGCGTACCTGCATGCGACGCCGGGATTTCTCCGCGCCGTCAGCCCGTGCAGGGGCCGCTTCGATGGTTCTGGTTCCGATCATTGCATTCAAGTGCCTCTGTGGGCCGGCGGCAAGATACAGGCACTGTACCGCAGTCATTACGGGGCGGGATATGCGCCCCGGTAAGTGCGCGCTGCTCTCTCCGCGCCACTCCAGGAGTTTCTAACCTGCCGTTGCCTCCGCAGGGTCACCTGACTGCTTCTGCCACGGCCAGCGCCCGGTGATTTCAAGCTCGAGGGAAAAACTGAGGAATGTCCTGATCAGCACAATGATTGCCAGGACTCCCACGGTCTCGAAGGTGGGCGTGACGGCAACAGTGCGGATGATGTCGGCGGCAACCAACAGCTCAAGCCCCAGCAGAATGGATCTGCCCAAGAGTTGGCGGTATAAGCGGTAGAAGCTCAGTTTCCCGGTGCCGGCGGGAAGCCTTCGCGGCTGATGGCCCCGAAGCGCCAGAGGGATGGACACCAGGGCGCCGATCACCATCACAGCTACGCCCGCGAAATCGACAACCTGCCCGGCAGCCTCAATAACTTCCCGAAAATCCATGTTCCCGCCTCACCCCGCCGAACGCATGTCCGGACTCCTGCACCAACACCGGCGCGGAACTCCCGCGCAGCCAGCCTAAACGCCGGGCCGCTGTCCGCGCCGGAACCCGGCCGCAGCGGAAGCTATGGGTGGCGCACGCCGTTCCCGGCCAGGATGTCCCTGTAGCCATCCCTGAAGGACGGAAAAGCGAAACCAAAGCCAGTGCCGCGAAGGAGGCTGTTGCTGCAGCGCTTGTTTCCAGCGCGGGCAGGTCCGGCGTCACCCACGGGCGGCTCTGCGAGGCCCAGTTCGGAGGCGAGGAACCGCAGCACAGCGCCGAGATCGGCCGGGTCGTCATCCACACCAACATAGACGGGAGCCGGTTCAGCAGTCATGGTGGCCAGATGGACAATCGCTGCGGCTGCGTCATCACGGTGGATGCGGTTGGTGTACCGGATGTCCTGGGGGACGACGGCGGCACCGCTGCGCACCTGGTCGATCAGCCTGGTCCGGCCCGGCCCGTAAATGCCGCCCAGCCGCAGGGATACAGCGGCGGTTGATGTTCCGGCGAGCCGCTCCCGGAGAAGTTCCTCAGCCTCTACAAGGATCCGGCCGGAGAATCCGCCAGGAGCCGGCGGTGTTCCCTCGTCCACCCAGCCTCCGCCTGCATCGCCGTAAACCGCCGTGGACGAGACAAAAAGCACCCTGCCCGGCGTCACGCCGTCGCGCGCTAATGCGTCCAGGACGTTGCCGACTCCCTGCACGTACGCGGCCCGGTAGGCCGCTTCCGTTGGTGAATCTGCGGCTACGGAAATGACGACGGCGGCAGTGTCCGCCGGGACGGGCGGAAGGCTGGGCGCGCTCAAGTCAGCGGCAACACCGTCGATGGCGGCTGGCAGTTTCGAGGGGGAGCGGCGCCATCCCACCACGCGATGACCCAGGGCAGCGAACCGCAGGCCCGCTTCGGTGCCCAGGTCGCCGCACCCGGCAAGGAGGATCGTCATACGCTACGGTGCCTCAACCGGGAAGAATACGCGGGGATCCTGCAGGAGCGCCGGGTAGGTGAAGGCTGAGCGGTCGATGATCTCGGTCACCGTGAAGTTCCTGCCGAAGCGTCCGTCCTCCAGTGTGATGGGCCTGCCCACCACCTGTCCCACGGCAAACTTGTGGCCGTGTTCGAAGGGGACAGCGACCGGCGTTTTCCCGGGAAGCGTGGAGAAGGCCTCCTCCTGCGCCAGGCGCTTGCGGGTGGGCTTCTTCTGCTGCGGCTTGGGCGGCGCCTTTCGCGGCTGCTTGGACGGGCGGCGGGAGCCGTCGTCGATGTAGACAGGGGAGTAGCCGTCATCCGGCTCTTCCACGGCAGCCGCGGCAGCGGGAAAACCATGCACCGGGGGAAGCGCCACCGTGTCCAGGGCCTGGGGGTCGACGTCGTGATGCGGGGACCGGAGGATCCACAGAATGTCCCCCTCGGGTTCCTGCGGCAGGAACTCGTGCTTCGGCTCCGGCCAGAGGTAGTCCATGTCCGGGACCGCATCCTCAAATACGGAGGTGTAGAACTTGGGTTCCTTGCGCACCAGCTTGGAGCGGTGGCTGAGGTGGAAATCGGGGTCCCCGAGCCAGGGCGGCATCGGAATCTTCGCGGCGTAGTCCGGGTGGGCTGCCTGCGGCGCGAACTCGGTGATGTTCTCCCGCGTCTTATCCGGGTGCCCGCGCTTGGTCCATTCGTCCACCATCGCCAGCCCGTACATGGTAAGGGCAGGCACATACCCCATCCACATCCGGATTGCCGGGTGGGTCTGCCAGCCGTATCCGGGAATGACCAGGGCGCGCAATGTCTGGAGCGCTTCGACGCGCTGTTTGCCGAGCCGGGCGGTATCCAGGGCGGCGGCGCTCTGCCGGAAATCGGGGTACGGGAGGAAGGTTTGCATCCCTTCAGTCTGACGGCAGCCTGCGGATGTGCCAATTGCAGTGCCGGGCGCCACACGCAGAACGCCGAAGTGTTCACATAGTGGACCTATGCATACAGCGCGGAGTCAAAACCACTAAGATCTCCGCAACACCCCACCATTTTGGAAGCCCACTCATGACATCAACACCTGAAAAAACCGCCGGAATCCCCCACTCCTTCGCGCCCCGCTACGGGCAGATGCTGAGTCCGGAAGCTAAGGGCATCCTGGTCCTTGACGAATTTACCCTAGACCCCGAGATTGCGCGGAAGGACCAGCACCGTTTCCGCGACGGCATCGCCGCCGTCGCCCGGACGGTCCGCCGTATCGCAGCCCTTCGGGTGATCATCGCGATCGTGGCCATCGGCAATCTTCCGCTGTTCCTGCTCTCCAGCGGGTGGTGGATTTACGGCGTTTCCCTCGCTCTCGTGGTCGCTGTGCACACCGCCGTGACGCTGTTGAACCGGCACGAGCCGCGCCTTAAGCAGCAGTCGGCGCTGGAGCTGCACATGCACCGGGAGAAGAGCGCCAATTACCGCAAGGTCCGCGACGCCGTGAAGTACATGATCGACACCCCCAGCCGCATGAACGAGCACCTCTACCTGGAGCTCCTGGCGGTCAAGCGGGTTGCCCTCAACCTGGCCCACGGCACCGTTGCCCTGCTGGACACCAGCGACGAGTCCGCCTGGAAGGTGCGGATCGTCCGCGAAATTCCTGCCCGCAGCTAGGGCTTCTGCCTTCCGCGGCACTTAAAAGTACGACGCCGGCGCGCCCCTTCTGGGGGCACGCCGGCGTCGTTTTTGGTCAACGGAATTTGTCTATCGCCGACCTGTTTTGGGAGACCGTACCGGCCTCACTCACTACCGCGCCGTCAATCAGGCGGCAGCGGTTCATGCGGGAAGCTGGATGACCTGTCCCTCGAAGACGAGGTTCGGATCGGAAATGGTGTCCAGGTTGGCGTCGGCAAGCTGCTGCCAGCCGCCGTTGATGCCCAGCTTCCCGGCCACGATGCTCAAGGTGTCGCCAGCCTGCAGGGTGTACGTCTCGCCGCTCAGGGCAACTGCTTTCACGTGCTTGGCAGCCGGAGCCGTGGCAGGGGCCACTTGGACGGGTGCGGCCTGCACCGGTGCGGCCTGGACGGGTGCCGCCTGAACTGGAACGCTCTGCACCGGCGCGCTCTGCTGAACCGGGCCGGTAGCTCCGCCGCTCAGGCCAAGCTGTGCTGCGCAGGAGGGCCAGGCTCCCCAGCCCTGTGCAGCCTGGACCTGCTCGGCCACGGCAATCTGCTGCTCACGGCTGGCGTCTGCGGCCGAACCACTGCCGCCGTAGGCTGCCCAGGTGCTCGGGGTGAACTGGAGGCCGCCGCTGAAGCCGTTGCCGGTGTTGATGGCCCAGTTGCCGCCGCTCTCGCACTGTGCCAGTGCGTCCCAGGTAGAAGTGCTGGTAGCGGCGTTTGCCGCGGTTGCCGAAAGTGCGAGACCTGCGGCCGAAATGGCGGCCACGGTGGCTCCACGGCGTGCGGCAGTACGGAATCTGGTGTTGTTCATGATGGTTATGCTCCTGAAGGCCACCGGCGCTGGTTCCGTCCCCGGAGATCATCGCGCCACTGCCCGCCCCTGACGAATAGAGGTCAATTTCGGTGGCTGCCTGCTGGGCAGTTCTGGTGGAGGCAGCACCTGGCATTCATGTCGCCCGCTGGCCGGGCATGTGTTTCACGCTAGGACATACCAGGTGCGTTATCAAACTGAGATCTTGTCTGGGCAAAGGCTGGTGGTTTCCTGAATGGACTTTCCACCAGCGAGGCGTGAACCCGGCGGGGGCACTATCCTGACCGGATGGATAACTTTGCGGGCGGTAGTGCCGTGGCCGAAACCGAACCCGAAACAGCTGAACCGGACGTCTCTGCCAGGCCCCTGCCCGTGGCCGAACTGCACCTTCATATCGAGGGGACACTCCAGCCGGAACTTATTTTTGCGCTTGCAGAACGGAACGGCATCAGCTTGCCGTACTCGGGACTGGATGAGCTGCGGGCGCGCTATGAGTTCACCGACCTGCAGTCCTTCCTGGACCTGTACTACGCCAACATGGCCGTGCTGCAGACAGAGCAGGATTTTGCCGACATGACCCGCGCGTACCTGGAGCGCGCCGCCGCTGCCGGGGTGCGGCATGCCGAAATCATGATGGACCCGCAGGCGCACACTTCCCGCGGCATCCCGCTGGAAACCTGCGTCAACGGCGTCGCCTCCGTCCTGGCCACTTCGCAGGAAGAGTTCGGGATCTCCACCCTGCTGATCGCAGCCTTCATGCGGGATCTTTCCGAAGCATCTGCGCTTGAAGTGTTCGACGGCCTCCTGGCGATGAACGCACCCATCGGTGCGGTGGGACTGGACTCGGCGGAGGTGGGCAATCCGCCGTCGAAATTCGAGCGGCTCTATGCCAAAGCCCGCGAAGCGGGCCTGCGGCTCACCGCGCACGCGGGCGAGGAGGGGCCGCCGTCGTACATTCTGGAAGCCCTGGACATCCTGGGCGTGGAGCGGATCGACCACGGCATTCGCTGCATGGAAGATCCTGACTTGGTGGAGCGGCTCGTTGACGCGCGCATCCCGCTGACGGTCTGCCCGCTATCGAATGTCCGGCTGCGTGCGGTGGACACCCTGGCGGACCACCCGCTGCCCGCCATGCTCGCCGCGGGCCTGAACGTCTCCGTCAATTCGGATGATCCCGCCTACTTCGGCGGCTATGTGGACGACAACTTCAGCCAGTTGGACGCGGTATTCGAACTCTCCGATTTCGACAAAGCCCGGCTTGCCGCCAACTCCATCCATTCGTCCTTTGCAACCGAGGAACGGAAGTCAGAGTTGCTGGCTGAACTGAACGGTCTCGAAGCGCCGCAGTGACGCCAGCTGTGTGCCAGGCAACAACCGCGCCAACTTGCCGCTAAACTTGGTGCCGCAGGCGTGTCCGGAGGGGTGCAGAACGGAGTACCTGTGGAGTCACTCCAGGGTTGTGCAGCCGGCCCTACACCCGATACTCCAGACTCACTTGCGGGAATCTCCGCTTCATAGTCGGTCACGACACGCAGAGTTAACCATTGTAAGTCGCGCGATGTAACCGGCAGTTGGCAAGATGCCTAAGACCGATCGCTTTTATAAAAGGGGAATCATGGCCAAGTCCACCGCAGAAAACACCTTCCTTCGACTCAAGACCGTTTTGGATGTCCTGACCGAAGGCGTGTGGTCCGGTGATGCACTGAACGCGGGGCAGGTCCTCGCGGAGGCTACGGCACGCGTGCCGTTCAACGAGCACGAAGCCGAACTGCTCAGCGGCGGAATTCCCCGCGGGCACAAGACGCTGACCTCGGCCACAGCCAAGCTGGTGAAGGCAGGCTGGCTGGTCAAGGGCCGCTCCGGCTGGACCATCACCGAAGACGGCATGCGTGCTACGGTGGCCTACCCGGACGCTGTGTCCTTCGCCACGGCGCTCGACGCCGGCACCCCGGTCCCTGCCGACGTCCCGGTTCCTGCGGCTCCCGCAGGGTTCGTCCGCAAGACCACTGCCGTTGCCGAACTCCCGGCGCCGGCCGCGGCCAAGGCTGAGCCCAAAAAGGCCACCAGGAAAACGCCTGCCAAGAAGGCTGCCGCGGCTGTGGGCAAGGCTGCCAAGGTGATCGAGGACGCCGTCGAGCCCGTGGTCAACGCCGTACGCAAGGGCAAGGCTCCGGCCAAGGCCGATGAGTCCGCTGCCGCGGAGCCGTTCGAGGGCCCGGATGTTGAGACGCACCCGCAGCCGGAGGCAGTGGCTGTTGCGGGCGATTTCAACACCATCCTTGGTGCACCCGAGAACTGGGCCCCGCAGTACGACGAAGCCCAGATGGAGTTCGACTTCCTGGACCAGCTGTGGAAGAAGAGTGCGGAGCTGCCGGCCGGCCACTACACCTTCAAGATCGCCCTGAACCGGTCCTGGGACGAAAACTACGGCGCGTTCGGCACCTTCGATGGCCCGAACCACGAGCTGTACCACGACGGCGGCACGGTCACCATCCGCTACAACCACAGCACCCGCGACATCACCATCAACTAACCGTCTTACCCTCCCAACTGACTGAGAGTTAACGTCGCGAAAACCCGTTTTGGGAGCGTTAACTGCGACTCAGTTGGGAGGGTTGGTTGTTGCATAAGTGCCCGCGAGAATTCCTGGGCCCGTAAAGCCGACGAAAGAGGGGACGCACCCATGGCGAGGCACGCAGGTTCATCGACCGAAGAGCCCGATCCGGCTGCGTCTGATGCGGGGGCCGTGCGGCTGACTGCCCGCGTTTTTGGCGTGGTGCAGGGTGTGGGATTCCGCTACTGGACCATGGGCAAAGCGGACGAGCTGGGCCTCTCCGGCGAGGTGAGGAATCTCGACGACGGTTCAGTCTCCTTGGTGGCCGAGGGGCCGCAGTGGAAGGTCCACGAACTCCGGGAATGGCTGAACTCGGACCGGACCCCCGGGCGGGTGGAACGGGTGGAGGACTCCATTTCTGAAGCTGACGGCACCTTCCGCGGCTTCAATGCACGCTAAGACCACTACGCGCGTGCTCGATCCCGGATGTGCTTGAGCACGGCGGACTTCATTCCCTTGGACTCAGCCCGATGAAGGCCCCCAGTTCCTCCAGGGCTGCGGGCCGGCGCGGCATGTAGTTGGTGAGCTCGGGGGAGCGGATGATGACTGCCCGCCACTGGCCCCGGGAGACTGCCACGTTGATGCGGTTCCTGTTCAGCAGGAACTCAGCGCCGCGCGGTGCCTCACTGACTGCAGAGCAGGCCATCGAGACCAGCACCACGGGCGCCTCCTGGCCCTGGAACTTATCCACCGTTCCTACCCGCACGTCCGGCAGGCCATCCTCCGCCAGGGCCTTCCGGATGAGGTGGACCTGGGCGTTGTAGGCGGCCACTACCAGCAGGTCTTCCTGGCCGAGCGGACGGGACTCGCTGTCCGCACCCGGCGTCCACTTCAGCCCGAGGTGCCGGCGCACCTGGCGAACCACCTCTGCCGCTTCCTCCTTGGAGGCGGTGGCGTTGCCGCTGTGGTTGACGAAGGCCGTTTCCACACCCGGAGGAAGCTGTTCCAGTTGGCGCTGGGAGGCTGCCGGTGCGGACTGGAGCTTTCCCTCGTAGCTGAGCCGGGAGACGGCGCGGCACAATTCGGGGTGCATCCGCCAGCTGTCCGCGAGGAAGTATCCCAGGTTGGCCGGCAGGGTGGCGTGCCCGGCGGCGAGCCACCCCAGCGCTGATTCGTTCACGGGTTCCGGGTGCGCGCCCTGCGTGACCTGGGGCAGTTGCTGGGGGTCGCCGAGCAGCAGGAGCCGCTTTGCCGCCTTGGAAACGGCAAGCGTGTTGGCCAGCGAGAATTGCCCGGCCTCATCGATGACCAGCAGGTCCAGTGCACCGGCCGGTACCTCCTTGCCCGTCATGGTCCAGGCGGTGCCGCCCACCAGGCAGCCGCCTGGCGAGGACAGGAGCCGTGCAACGTCGCCTTCGGTGGTGGCAGGCCAGGGAACATCGTGCGGGGACGCGAGCTTCTTCGCCACTACGGCCGGATCCACACCGCCCGTGGCGATGGCACAGCAGAGCAGGTTTTCGACCACATTGTGCGACTGGCCCACCACTCCGATCTTCCAACCCTCTTCAACCAGGCGGCCAATAACGTGTGCACCGACATACGTCTTTCCGGTGCCCGGAGGGCCCTGGACAGCCAGGTAGGAGCAGTCGAGGTCGCGGACAGACGCGGTGATCGCCGCGGCGTAATCGGCAGAACCATCAGGCCCGTGCGGGACGTCCACCGGCTGCCGGACAGTCCGGAATCGCGGGGGCTGTTTGCGCAGGATGTCCAGCCCCGGTTGTGCCGGCAGCGAAGGCACTGACGCTCCGACGCTGGCGGCGATTTCCGCGATCGCAGCTTCGATGCTGGACGTAGCGAGGGGCTGGTCCTCGGTCAGAGCAACGGGAATGTGCTGGTACGCCGCAACCTTGCCGGTTTCGCGCTCAGCAATGGTGATGACGGTATGTTCGGGGTTGTCCGGGGCCGGTGAGACCGCGCTGATCCTGGTTCCGAAGGTAAAAGCCCTGGCGCCCGGAGCGGCATCGGGATCTGCCATGCCATCCGGCGGCGGGGCATCATAGAGCCGGCACCAGTTTGAACCAGCCCGGAAGTCCGATCCCTCGGTCATGGTGCCCTCCAACCGAAGGACCCGGGTCCGCATACGCTCCCGCGGCTTGGCCAGCGCCCAGTCGGAAGTAACTTCTGCCGATGACACCACAAAGACATTCCGCTGGTCGGACCAGTTCTCGATGGGTGCTTCCACCCGGTCGAAGTGCTGCCACCAGAACTGCTTGCGTTCGCGGCGGTGATAGCCGGTAGCCGCGGCAACCATGGCGATGGCGCGTTCATCATCGGTCCAGGGGCGGGTGTCCGGCAGCCCGGCCAAGTATTCGCGCAGCCGGCGCTCTTCGGGAGTTTCAGGAGTTCCGGCAGCCTCGTCCGGCACTTCCCTGCGTTCATCCACCTCAGTCCCAGCGGATGAACCAGTCAGCGCTTTCGAGGCTGCCGTGGACGCAGCTTCCGTCCCGGCTGGCCCGGCGATTTCCAGCAGCCAGTCGCGCAAATGGAGTGTGGAAAGGCAGTCGTACCGGTTGTAGTCGGAGATGGACGCCAGGATTGTTGCCGCCTCCGCCTCGTTCCCCGCATCACGGGCCGCGCAGTATGCGGCGTAGGCAACTACGGAGGCACCGGCGTCCTTGACGTCCCCGGAACGGAGGTTGTCCCCCATGTACAGCGGTTCGAGCTTTTTGATGGAGTACGACGCTTCGGAAATGCGCAGTGATTGCCGCACCGTGGCGTAGAGGTCCACGAGCAGGCCTTCGCGGAGCCAGGCGTCAACGGTGTCCTCACCGGCCTGGTGCGCAAGGGAAAGGTTCCGCAGGGCTGTCTTTTCGTAGGCGGCGTAATGGTAGACGTGCATGTCCGGATACCGTGCGCGGCGTTCCTCTACATAGGCCAGGAAATCCAGGAAGGCCCGGCGTTCTTCGGATCGGGAGTGGGCCCAGAACGGGCGGAAAGCAGGATCACCGGAACTCCCGGCAACAGGTGCCTCGATCACCCCGAAGAGGTACTCGATGCCCCACGCTCCCGTGGCCGGGTCCTGCCACAGAGGATCGCCCTCGAAGTCGAAAAAGATGTCTCCCGGGCTGGGTGCGGGGAGCGCCCCGATGCGGTTCTCCGGCAGGACCGTGAATGACACTGTGTGCGGCTGGCCGTCTTTAGTGAACGTCCTGGACCCGGCGGCTGCATCCAGGCCCAGCTGCATCCGCGCCTGTGCCCGGAGCCGGACCACTGAGTTCTTCGCCTCGTCAGCAGGCATGGCCGCGAGCTGGTCGATGGTGGTGATGCCGGCGGCATGAAGCTTCCGGCGCTGCACCACAGACATCCCGGCCACCATCAGCAGGTCCCGATGCTCTTGCACCTGCTCGGAGCAATAGTCGCAGCGGCCGCAGTGCACGATCCCGGGCTGCTGCCACTGCACAGGGGTATCAGCGGCGCGGTGCTGCGCTGTCAGCTGGCGGAAGCGCCGGCGTCGTTCCCGGAACACAGGCAGCAGGTCCGGAAGGGAGTGGCTGCTGCGAAGCCAGTCATCTCCCACACGGGTTCCGAGCACCAGGGTCACGGTGGGGGAGGGGTCAAGGCCCATCCCAAGGAGCTGGTCACCATACGCTGCCAGTTGCAGCAGGGCGCCCACTTTGGCATGCCTGGCCAGTTTCGTATCCCAGACTTCGTAACGCCCGGGAATGCCGGTGCCGGCGGCTTCATTGACGAGGAAGTCTGCGTAACCCAGGAATTCGCCATCGAAGAAGGTGGCCTGGAAAACGACGTCGGCACCGGAGCGCAGCGCGAGCTCCGTTTCCGCGTGCTTGGCCTGGAGCTCCCCGCGCAGGTTTTGCCCACGTTCGAGCGAGTACACCCCCGCACCGCGGCTCGCATCCCACTCGCCGTACTTCGCGATCAGGCTGGCAAGGACGGTCTGCTCGTGCTTGTCACCGAGTTCGCCGGCGCGGACCTGCATCTCATCCGCTGCGAATTCGGCCTTCAGGAAACGGCCAAGTTTTTCATCCAGGATCCTGAGCGCGCGGTACTCGCACTCGCTGGCCGCCACCAGATCGCTGGCGGAAAACACCAGGTCCGGCGGCGCACCGGCGGCCGCAGCTTCAAGCAAAAACACGGGGCCTCCCCATCGACAGCCAGACTGTGATCATTAGCCTAAGAGGGTTCCCCCCGGCCATGAACCTAACCTAGCAAGGGGTACCGACAATCCGGTGCGGGACTGATGTTCCGGCAGCGGGCAAACCGCGACCAACCAGCAAGCGGACAGCTGTCAGTTCCCGTGGGCCGCCGCCCGGACCTGAGCCTTGTCGTGCTCCGCGTGCGCGCTGCGCAGCAGGTTCATGAACTCGGTCTCGTTGCGGACGAGCTTTTTGTACTTCTCCGGCAGCTTTCGGATCTGGTCCTCCTCGCGGCACATGGCAGCGAAGATCTTGTCCCGTTCGGCCATATCCGTCTCGTAGTTCAGGTCCAAATACTCGTTGGCATGCCGCTTGGCACCGGAGACGGCGTTCTTGGCCTTGCCCTTGGAGCTGAAAACGGAGGCCAGGATGGTCAGCAGCAGCACACCAAGGATGACGCCGAGGGAGACCTCCGTGCTGACCTCCACTACATTTACATGCTGGCCGTCATTGATGAACGGCAGGGTGTTCTCGTGCAGGGCGTGAAGGATCAGCTTCACACCGATGAAGCCCAGGATGACGGCCAGGCCGTACGAGAGGAAGATCAGCCGGTCCAGCAGTCCGTCGATCAGGAAGAACAACTGGCGCAGGCCCATCAGGGAGAAGGCCGTGGCGGTGAAGACGATGTAGACGTTCTGCGTGAGGCCGAAGATCGCAGGGATGGAGTCCAGCGCGAAAAGAAGGTCCGTGCCGCCAAGGGCCACCATCACCAGGAGCATCGGGGTGAGGACGCGCTTGCCGTTTTCAATGGTGAAGAGCTTGTCTCCGTCGTAGTGTTGCGATGCCGGGAGGAACTTCTTGGCGAGCCGCACCACCAGCCCGTCCGTGTCCTCGTCGTCGTGGTTTTCGGGCCGCAGCAGGTTTCCGGCGGTGATCAGGAGGATCAGGCCGAAGAGATAGAACACCCAGGCGAACCGGTTGATCAAGGTGGCGCCGACGAAAATAAAGGCCGTGCGGGCGATCAGGGAGAAGACGATGCCGAACAGGAGTACCTTCTGCTGGTGCGCCCGCGGCACCTTGAAACTGGCCATGATGATGAGGAACACAAAGAGGTTGTCAACCGAGAGCGCTTCTTCCGTGACGTAGCCGGCGAAGTACTCGGTGCCCATCGTTGGCCCGCCGAACAACAGCACGCCCAGCCCGAAAAGCAGTGCGATGCCGACGTAGATCGCGGACCAGGTGGCTGATTCCTTCAGTGAGGGTGTGTGGGCCTTCCGCACGTGGAAAAAGAAATCGAAAGCCAGCAGGCCAACGATCCCTGCGATGGTCAGCGTCCAGACATAAGAAGGTACTTCCACGCGGCGGCCCTTTCGTCGTCAGTGTCCTCCCAGCCTACCGAAAGCAGGCTTAGCTAAGCAGGGCGCAGGAGTTCATGCTCCACGACGGCGGTACGGGACAACGTCTTGTACCCCTCCTGCTCGAACAGGACAGTAATAACGTCGTCCTCGTGCCGCATCACCAGCCCCGGACCCCACTCTTTATGGATGACGGCCGACTGCAGCGGGAACTGCTCGTCCGCACTCGGGGAGGCCTGCCCGGATGAGCCCTTCCCGGTCGAACCCTTTCCCATGGGGCCGGGCCCGCCGTCGTGCACGTCCTTTGAGCCGACGGCATCCGCTTGGGCGGCGGCTTCAGCGCAGGTATCGCAGTTGCCGCATGGCTCCGGCAGTTCCTCGCCGAAGTAGCCCAGCAGGAACTGTCGCCGGCAACTGTCCGTTTCCGCATAGGCACGCATCATGGTGAGCCGCGACTGGTCCACGCGCTGCCGGGCTTCGGCCAGTTCGACGGCGCGCTGCACCAGCGCGGGCAGTTTGGCTTTGGACGTGAGCCGGATGCCGCGCTTGCCTGTGGTGACTGCCCCCGCCTCCTCCAGCTGGTTGACCAGGCCGGTGACGCGGCGCACGGGAAACCCGGTCAGTTCAGCCACCGACGTCTTGGGAGCGGGCGCTTTCGCGGCCTTAAGGACCTTCAGCACGGCTTGCAGCCGGTCCGGATCCGGGGAGTTGGTGCCGAAGAATTTGCGCAGGCCGAGGTCCTCGGCGCGGTAGTGCAATACGGCCACGGCAGGCTCTCCGTCGCGTCCCGCCCGGCCGATCTCCTGGTAGTACGCGTCCAGCGACTCCGGAATGTCCGCATGCACCACAAACCGCACATTCGGTTTGTCGATGCCCATGCCAAAAGCGGTGGTGGCAACCACCACGTCCAGTTGGTCGTCGAGGAACAGCTCGTGGATCCGTTCCCGGTCCGCCGCCGAACGGCCGGCGTGATAGGCCTCCGCCCGCAGCCCCTCCTTGGCCAGCTTGGCCGCGTACTTCTCGGTGTCCTTGCGGGTAGCGGCGTACAGCAGGCCCTGCCCCTGGTCCCTGGCCAGAGCCGCGACCTGTTCCAGCACTGCCTTGCGTTTGCCCTTGTCCTCCTGGTGCCGGACCACATCGAGGCTGATGTTGGGCCGGTCGAAGCCATGGACCAGGACCAGCGGGTCCTCCATACGCAGGCGTTCAGCGATCTCGTCGCGCACCGGAGGGGATGCAGTTGCGGTCAGTGCTGCCACCGGCGGGTTGCCCAGGCGCTCACGGACGCTGCCGAGGTTGAGGTAGTCGGGGCGGAAATCGTGGCCCCAGGAGGACACGCAGTGCGCCTCGTCCACCACGAACATGGAAATCTCCAGCTCCGCTATCCGGTCCACGGTCTCCTGCTTGGCGAGCTGTTCGGGAGCGAGGAACAGGAAGGTAGCCCTGCCGTTCTCAACCGCCTGCCACGAGGCCTCCAATTCAGCATCACTACGGGAGGAATTGATCGCGACGGCGGCATCCGCCCCCAGATCCGCGGCCAGCCCGTCCAGCTGGTCTTCCTGCAGGGCAATGAGGGGTGAAACCACGACGGCGGGGCGTCCCGTCGTGTTTTTCAGGTGCAGTGCCGCGACCTGGTAGACAGCAGACTTGCCGTAGCCGGTGGGCATCACCGCCAGGACATCGCGGCCGCCTGCGAGGGCAGCCATTCCGGCCAGCTGGCCGTCGCGGAGGCGGGGCAGGGAGAAGGAAGAGGCCGCCAGGGCGGCGAGGGCGCGATCGTCGGGCATAGGGAGCGGCTCCGCAACGGTGGATCCTGCGGCCGCTTGCTTCAGCCGAGGTAACCAGCCTAACGCGGCCCGGGGGGACGCCGTCGTCGGTGTTCCCGGCTATGTGGACAAGTCCGGCGCTCCCGTTGTACACATCCGGCGCCGGCATCCTTGACTTCCCGGCCACCTGTGAACAACTGTGGAAGGGAACCGGTCCCGCGGCAAGTGCACGGTATTTTCGGGACCGGGCCAAGCAAGGAGGATGCAGCGTGGCGCGCAAGAATCCGAAGGTTGAAGAGGCAGACGAGTCCGAACTCGAGGTGACCGGACACCCCAAAACCTGGGCCGCCGGAGTCCCCGGTGTCTATCACTCCATGAAGCCTGCGCTGGAGCACATGGGCCTGGATCGGTCCAGGAAAACCCTGCTGGCGCTGAACCAGAAGGACGGCTTTGACTGCATGAGCTGTGCGTGGCCGGACCCGGGCCACCGCAAGACGTTCGAATTCTGCGAAAACGGCGCCAAGGCAGTCACCTGGGAGGCCACGCCGGTGGTTATTGGCCCGGAGTTCTGGGCCGAGCACCCTGTCAGCGAGCTGCGGGAAAGGTCAGAGTACTGGCTGGGGATGCAGGGGCGCCTGACCGAACCCGTGTACAAACCGGCCGGCGAGGACCATTACCGGCCGGTGGGCTGGGACGAGGCGTTCGGCATCATCGCGGACAAGCTCAATTCCTTGCCAAGCCCTGACCAGGCAGCTTTTTACACCAGCGGCCGCACGTCCAACGAGGCAGCGTTCCTGTACCAGCTGTTCATTCGCGGATACGGCACCAACAACCTGCCGGACTGCTCCAACATGTGCCACGAATCCTCCGGCTGGGCCATGGGGCAGACCATCGGCGTGGGCAAAGCCACGGTTTCTTACAACGACTTCGAAAAAGCTGACCTGATCATCATCCTGGGGCAGAACCCAGGGACCAACCATCCTCGGATGCTCACGGCGCTGGAGGAAGCCAAGGACGCCGGCGCGCAGATCGTTGCCGTCAACCCGCTGCCGGAGGCGGGCCTGATGCGCTACAAGAATCCGCAGCGCGTGAAGGGCATCATCGGCCACGGCACGGACCTGGCTGACCAGTTCCTGCAGATCCGGCTCGGCGGGGACATGGCGCTGCTGCAGGCGGTCTCCAAGCGGATACTCGCCGCCGAAGCCGCGGCACCGGGCACCGTGCTGGACCATCAGTTCCTGGAGGAGCACTGCCAGGGCCTTGACGAGCTGAAGGCACACCTCGCCACCTTGGACGAAGTCACCGTCCTTGAGGCCACAGGGCTGCGTTCGGACGAAATCGACGAACTGGCGGACCGCTACCTCCGGGCAGACAAAGTAATCATCACCTGGGCCATGGGCATCACCCAGCACAAAAAGGCCGTGGCCACCATCAAGGAGATCATCAACCTGCTGCTGCTCAGGGGCAACATCGGCAAACCGGGCGCCGGCGCCTCGCCCATCCGTGGACACAGCAACGTCCAGGGGGACCGCACCATGGGCATCTGGGAGCAGATGCCGCCGGCGTTCCTGGATGCGCTCGGTAAAGAGTTCAGCTTCGAACCGCCCCGGGAGCACGGAGCGGACGCCGTGGAGACCATCCGGCAGATGCGCGACGGCGGCATCAAGGTTTTTGTGGCGCTGGGCGGCAACTTCGTGGGCGCAATGTCGGACACCCACGCTGCTGAAGCGGCGATGGAGAGCACCGAACTGTCCGTCCAGATCTCCACCAAGCTCAACCACTCCCACGCCGTGACCGGCGCCGAGGCCCTGATCCTGCCCACGCTGGGGCGCACCGAGATCGACCGCCAGGAATCCGGCCCGCAGTTTGTTTCGGTGGAAGACACTGTTTGCGCAGTCCACGCCTCCCACGGAACCGTGGAGCCGGTGGCGCCGGCACTGCTCTCCGAAGTGGCGATCGTCAGCCGGCTGGCGCGCCGGGTTCTCGGCGACCGGATCGCCGCTGACTGGGCAGGCTTCGAAAAGAACTACGACCTCATCCGGGAGCACATCTCCCACGTGGTGGTGGGATGCGAGGACTACAACCGGAAGATCAGGCAGGAAGGCGGCTTCATCCTGCCCAACGGGCCCCGGGACTCGCGCACCTTCAACACCCCCACGGGCAAGGCCATTCTTACCGTCAATGAACTCGAACACGTGGAACGGCCGGCCGGCACCCTGATCCTGCAGAGCATGCGCTCGCACGACCAGTTCAACACCACCATCTACGGCCATAACGACCGCTACCGGGGCATCAAGAAGGGCCGCGAGGTAGTGTTCGTGAACCCGGCAGACCTCACCGAACTGGGGCTGGAGGACGGGCAGCATGTGGACATCTGGGGCGTCTACCCGGACAACGCGGAGCGGGTCCTGCGGAACTACCGGGTGGTGTCCTACCCTACGGCCCGCGGGTGCGCCGCCGCCTACTACCCCGAGGCCAACGTCCTGGTGCCGCTGGAAAGCGTGGCCGAGGGCAGCCAGACGCCCGTGTCCAAGGCAGTGATCGTGAAGCTCGAGCCGGTTCTGGTCCTCGAAGAGGAGCCGACGGCGGCGGGGTAGCGGTGGTTGAGCCTGTCGAAACGGCACTTCACCAGCCCGATTTCGACAGGCTCAATCACCGGCTTACGACTGGCTCAATCACCGGGGGCTCACGACAGGCTCAAGCATTGGGCACAAGCGCAATCACCGGGCTTTCACGACAGGCTCAATCACCGGGCACTAGCGCAATCACCGGGCCTTCACGACGGGCTCAATTACCCAGCCCTTATTGGGCAGTGTCCGCCCAGCCTTGGCTGGCGGGGCCGCCGTCGTGCCCGTCATCGCAAAGGCCAAAGGCAACGCTTGCCGCACGCTGCACCGCCGCACTGGATGCTTCCCGCGACCCGGCACTGCCGGTGCCGGCTTCCAACCCCGCGGCGTAGCCCACCAGGAACGTGGTGACCGGGGCGGCGGGGTGGATCACGGAGTCGGCGGACTTGCGGGCCAGGTCCAGGAGCAGTTCATTGTCGACCTTGAGGTCCAGGATCTGCAGCGCCTGGGCAAGCCTGTTGCTCCACTGGTCAAGCACTTGTGCTTCTTCGTCACTGACTGCCATGTCTGCTCCTTCACAACATCCCGGGAATGCACTTTGCCCCGAGGCCGGCTGTTACCGGTGCTGACACTACAAGGCTTCACCGCGGAAGTCATCGGGTCCCTAAAACCCCTAATCCCAAAGAGGGTAGAGCCGCCGCCCTGCTGGCTATGGCACCGCCCACGGCCCCTGCCTAGACTGGGCGGACCCCAGCCCGGGAACCCGCGGCACGATCAGCCGGCAGCACACTTGCGCCACCATGTGGAAGCGGGCCCTGGCACCCAGGGGACACCAATACCCGCGAATCACGGCCGCCCTAGCGGGCAGGCCTGACTACAGGAGATACACATGACAGGGAACAAAGCCGTTGCCTACAAGGAGCCAGGCAAGGTTGAAGTTATCGATATCGACTATCCCAGCTTCGAACTCAAGGACGGCCCCGGCGTCAATCCGGCGAACGTGGGGCGCCCGGTCAACCACGGGGTGATCCTGAAGACCGTGGCCACCAACATCTGCGGCTCAGACCAGCACATGGTTCGCGGCCGGACTACCGCACCGCCCAACCTGGTGCTGGGCCATGAGATCACCGGCGAGGTGGTGGAGGTGGGCCGCGACGTCGAGTTCATCAAGGTGGGTGATCTGTGCTCCGTGCCGTTCAACATCGCCTGCGGCCGGTGCCGGAACTGCAAGGAACGCAAGACCGGGATTTGCCTCAACGTAAACCCGGACCGACCGGGCAGCGCCTACGGGTATGTGGACATGGGCGGTTGGGTGGGCGGTCAGGCAAACTACGTGCTGGTGCCGTACGCTGACTGGAACCTGCTGAAGTTCCCGGACAAGGACCGGGCCATGGAGAAGATCCTGGACCTGGCCATGCTCTCGGATATTTTCCCTACGGGTTTCCACGGCGCCGTCAGTGCCGGGGTGGGCGTTGGCTCCACGGTGTACGTGGCGGGGGCC
>NZ_VHIJ01000070.1:0-39608 GCF_006680095.1 Pseudarthrobacter sp. B4EP4b
CAGTTCGAAGTTCCCGATTCACGGCGGATGTTCGCCGTGTTCGAGCAGCCTGACCTGAAGGCCACCTTCACTTTTACCGTCACTGCCCCCTCGCACTGGGACGTCATTTCCAACTCCCCCACCCCCGCCCCGGTGGAAACCACACCCGGCGGGGACGGCGGTGCCAGGTCCGTCTGGTCCTTCTCCCCGACTCCGCGGTTGTCCTCCTATGTCACCGCGCTGATCGCGGGCCCGTACCAGTCGGTGCGCAGCGAGGTCACCAGCTCCGACGGGCGGGTCATCCCGCTGGGCGTTTTTGCCCGGAAGTCCCTGATGCAGTACCTGGACGCGGAGAACATTTTTGAGCTGACCCGGCAGGGCTTCGCATTTTTTGAGGCGCAGTTCGGCTGCCCGTACCCGTTCGAGAAATACGACCAGCTGTTCGTGCCGGAGTTCAACGCCGGCGCCATGGAGAACGCCGGCGCGGTGACCATCCTCGAGGGCTACGTTTTCCGCAGCAAGGTCACCGGCGCCCAGATCGAACGGCGTGCCATTACAGTGCTCCACGAGCTCGCCCACATGTGGTTCGGCGACCTGGTGACCATGCGCTGGTGGAACGACCTGTGGCTCAACGAGTCCTTCGCCGAGTACATGTCCCACCTTGCAGCGGTGGAGGCCACCTCGTTCACCAGCGCCTGGACCACCTTCGCCTCGGTGGAGAAGTCCTGGGCCTACCGCCAGGACCAGCTGCCCACCACGCATCCGATCTTCGCCGAAATCAACGACCTCCAGGACGTCGAGGTGAACTTCGACGGCATCACCTACGCGAAGGGCGCGTCCGTGCTCCGCCAGCTGGTGGCATGGGTGGGGCCGGAGCAGTTCATGGCCGGTGTGCGGGAGTACTTTGCCAAGCATTCCTGGCAGAACACCGAGCTGCGGGACCTCCTGGTGGAACTGGAAAAGGCCAGTGGCCGCGACCTCGATGTGTGGGGACGGCAATGGCTTGAAACGGCCGGGGTCAACACCCTCAAACCGGAACTGGAGGTGGACAGCGAGGGCAGGCTCACATCGTTCGCCATTGTGCAATCAGCCGTCGCAGACTGGCCCACCATCCGTCCGCACCGGCTGGCCGTGGGGTTCTACAACCTCAATGGCGACGGGAAGCTGGAGCGGGTGCACCGCGAAGAGCTGGATGTCGACGGCGAACGGACCGAAGTGCCCGCGCTGGCGGGCCTGGCGCAGCCGGACCTCATCCTGGTCAATGATGACGACCTCGCCTACGCCAAAGTGCGGCTGGATGAAAAATCGCTGGCCACCGCCACAGCGCACCTGAAGGACTTCAGCCACAGCCTGCCGCGGACCCTGGTGTGGAACTCCGCCTGGGACGCTGCCCGCGACGGCGAGACCCCGGCGCGGCGGTACGTGGAGTTGATCCTTGCCAACGTGGCGGCCGAGACAGATTCTTCCGTGATCCTGGTCCAGCTCCGCCAGTTGGCCACCACCCTGAACTTCTACGTGGCCGAGGAGCACCGGAAGGCGACGGCTGTGGCTGCCGCGGACAAGCTGTGGGAGCTGGCGTCCGAGGTGCCCGGCGGCTCGGACGCCCAGCTGCAGTTCGTGAAGTCCTTTGCCCTGCTGGCAGGCAGTGAAAGCCAGCTGGACCGGATTGGCGGCCTCCTGGACGGCTCGCTGGTCCTGGACGGGCTGGCTGTTGACCAGGACCTGCGGTGGGAGCTGGTGACGTCCCTCGTGGCAGGCGGCCGGCTGGGCCAGGACGGCATCGATGCCGAGCTGGAGCGGGACAATACCTCCAGCGGACAAAATGCCGCAGCGCAGGCGAAGGCCGCCATCCCAACGCCGGAGGCCAAAGCCGCGGCCTGGGAATCGATCGTGGTCAAGGGCGAGCTGTCCAACGCCCTTCAGGGCTCGGCGGTCAACGGCTTTATGCGGGTCCTGGACCGGTCACTGCTGGAACCGTACGCCGAGAAGTATTTCGAGGCGGTGCCGGGGATCATGGAGACCCGGACGCACGCACTTGCCCAGCAGATCGTCGTCGGGCTCTACCCCTCCCTGCTGACCACGCAGGCCATCGTGGACCGGACGGATGGCTTCCTGGCGTCGCTTCCGCCCGAAAGCGCCGCGCTGCGCCGGCTCATGCTGGAAAACCGCGACGGCGTGGCCCGGGCCTTGCGCGCCCGCGCGGCTGACGTCCTGCCCGGCGAAGCAGTTCCCGCGGTATGAGCCTGCACGAACACCGCTATGCGTTGACTGTCCAATGGACCGGCAACCTGGGCGAGGGGACGTCGTCCTACCGCGGCTACTCGCGCGACCACGACGTGCTCATCGCGGGCCTGCCGGTCCTTAAGGGCTCGGCAGATCCCACCTTCCATGGAGACCGGGAGCGCTACAACCCTGAGCAGCTGCTCCTGGCCGCCCTGGCCCAGTGCCATATGCTCTCCTACCTCCATGTGGCGGTGAAGCACGGTGTGGTGGTGACCGGCTACCGGGACGACGCCACCGGGCTGATGCGCCTGAACCGGGACGGCAGCGGCCAGTTCGAAAGCGTCACGCTGCACCCGCGCGTGACGGTTGCGGACGCGGGCCAGACGGACCTTGCGGCCCGGCTGCACCACGAGGCGAACCAGGTCTGCTTCATCGCCCGGAGCGTGAATTTTCCGGTTCACCACGAGCCCGAGACGGTGGTTGGCTGACCGTACGGTCCGCCGGCCTAGGAGTCTCCTGGCTTAGGCGGCCTACTGCAGGGCGGCGAGCAGGCGCGCCTCCGTTTCCGGTGACAGCCCGGCCCTCCTGGGCCGGTCCAGCCCGCGTTCACGTTCGTCGGCCAACGTGTCCGCCAGCGTCTCCCGCCACGGCCGGAGCAGCAGGCCGGCGTCAACCGCCGCCTGGTTGCTCCGGGCCATAAAGCCTTCGTGCCCCGGCGGGAGCCAGAGCGGCAGCGAGTCCGGGCCGGCCCAGTAGTCCACGCCCTGCTCCGCAAGCCAGGTCCCCGCCGCGGGCACCACCGCGCCGCTGTGACCCGCCGCATGCCGGGCCGCCTCGATGTAGTCGCCGAACCGGATTTGGTCTCCCAGTGCGTTCATTGCACCGGTAATGCCCCGCTTTGCGGCCAGCAGGATCCAGGCGGCGAGGTCCCGGACGTCGATCACCCGCATCGGGGCGTCGTCGATGGCCGGTACCAGAACGGGCTTCATGTCCCGGGCAAAGCGGGCAGGCCAGTAGCCATACCGGTCCGAGCCGTCCCCCGGACCGCCGATCAGGCCGGCACGGCAGAGATGGGCTTTGCCGTCGGCAGCCTGGAGAGTTGCCTCCTCGATGGCAACCTTCGACTCGCCATAGTTCTCCGGCGTGGACGGCGTACCAGGGGCAAGGGCGGGAAGCAGGGCGGCATCCTCCCCGGCACCGGGAACCGAAGCGTCGGCGTACACGGAGCAGCTGGAGACGAACGTCCAGTGCGCGGCCCGGTGCGCGAGGGCGTGCAGAGCTTCCGATGCCGGCACGGGGTCCCGGGCGACCTCGATGACGGCGTCCCAGTCTTCTTTGGCCACGTCCGTGTAGGCGTTCACCCCCAGCGAACGATCGGACTTGAGCCACGCAACACCCTGCGGCGGTGCGGCCACGGATCCGCGGGCCAGACACGTGACATCATCCCCGGCCGCCACAGCCTGGCGGGCGATTTCTGCGGACAGGAAGGCGGTTCCGCCAAGGACAAGAATGCGCATGCCGCCACGCTACGGCGCTAGGGTTGAAGGAGAACAGAGCCTTCCGCGCCGGGCTTAACCGGCGCTCCGGTATCCGCATCCCGGCCGCAGCCGGAGAAACCCCCAGGAGTATTTCCCCCACATGGTCAGTACGTTGTCGATCCTTCCTACCGCCGCCAATGATCCGGACGGTATCAACATCACCGGCATCGTGATCAGCCTCGGCGTGGGCGTCACGGTGTGGCTGGTGGCCACCTTCGTCATTTCCCGCATCACGCGGCAAGTTGCTTCCGGCAGCAGCCTCTTCAAGAAGCCCACCTTCAAATGGGTGGCGCCCGCGTTGCGGGCCCTGGACCACGAACGGCGGGTGCAGCGCGCTGAGACCATCGGATCCCTGCTGAACAGCGTGGTGGGAGTGCTGGTGGTGATCATCACCGGCATGTATGTGCTGCAGAACCTGGACATCAACATCGCCCCGCTGCTTACCAGCGTGGGCATCCTGGGTGTGGCCATCGGCTTCGGTGCCCAGCAGTTGATCCGGGACTTCCTGGCGGGAATTTTTATTACCATTGAAGACCAGTACGGCATCGGCGACGTGATCGAGACCAGTGAGGTTGTTGGTGTGGTGGAGTCCATGGGCCTGCGCATCACCCGGGTACGCTCTGACGACGGCGCCATCTGGTACCTCCGCAACGGTGAGATCCTTCGGGTGGGCAACCGGTCCCAGGGCAACTACGTGCCCCTGCACGAGTCACCGGACGGGACCACGGACCAAGGCAGCGACCACGGCGCCGTCGAGACCAAAAAGACTGACCAGAAAGCCGGAGACTAGCGATGACCATCCCCATCGAACCGCAGCGGCCACGCCAGCTGATGCAGAACGATCCGTTCAGCCAGCCCGGCTACACCGATAACTTCTATGACGCCGTGGGCGGCCACGAAACGTTCGTGAAGCTGATTGATGTCTTTTACGACGGCGTGGCCACGGATCCGCTGCTGCGGCCCATGTACCCCGAAGAGGACCTGGCGCCGGCCAAGCGCCGGTTCCTGATGTTCCTCGAACAGTATTGGGGCGGTCCCACCACATACGGGGAGGAGCGCGGGCATCCCCGGCTGCGCATGCGCCACATGCCGTTCCAAGTGACGCCGGAAGCGAAGGACCGCTGGCTGTTCCACATGCGCAAGGCCGTGGACGCGCTGGAGCTGCCGCCGCTGTACGAGGGCACCCTGTGGGATTACATGGAGCGTGCCGCACTGTCGATGGTGAACAGCCCGGCCGGATAGTGAAGCCCCGGCTGCCCAAACAGAGTTTTTGCGCTTAGAGCAGGGTTCTTGCGCTTAGAGCAGTCCGCTTCCGGTCCGTGCCAGGACGTGCCCGCGCGGACCCGACAGCCGGAACCAGCGCCCCGTACGGTAGAGCTTCTGGTCGCCGTCACCCAGGAAACCAAGGGCCAGGGCGGCGAAGGCGGCCCCTGCCGGCAGCCCGGTCTCGTCGAGTTCCCTGCCCCAGACGGCGGCCCTGGCATTGTTGACGATCAGCGCGCCGGGTTTGTCCGGCACAATCCCTGCCACTTCGGCGATGCCGGCCTCGGCGGCCTTACGCAGGGCGGCGTCGCTTCGCGGGCCCATGAGCTCCCACCCGCTCCTAGGGGCGCCCACCCCGGTCCAGGACTGGGTGACGGTGGACGGCGGAACCGGCAGCTCGACGTCGTCCTCCGCCGCCCTGGCAAGGCGGTCCAGCACTGCGGCCAGGGGAACGGTGACATCCGTTCCGGACGGCTCGGCCAACGCCATGGTGCGCAGCCCCAGGATGGTGGGAGTCGATTCACCCAGCACACGCGGGCGCAGCACGCAGACGTACGCGGCGAGAACGGAACCTGCCGCCTGAAGCCGGATGGCGCCGTCGTCGATTGCTTTTGCCCGCGTGGCGAAGGTCTTCAAATCAGCGAGGTCGCGGGGATCGGCGAAACGGAAGGACGAGGTGAGTAGATCAGACACACCAAGAACACTACCGGCTCGACCTTTGTTGAGCAGTGCCCGGGTGCCGTCTAGAGTCAAACCATGACTGAAGCCGACGCCGGACTCCTGGCGCTCCCCAGCGAAGATCCCACCTTGTCGCTCATCAATCTTCTCGACCTTGGTGAGCTCGAGGGGGCCCGGACAGATGAGGACATCTTCCTTGGCCCGTCGCAGCAGCAGCCCCACCATCGGGTGTTTGGCGGGCAGGTACTGGCACAGTCGCTCATCGCCTCCATCAGGACGGTAGACCCCGACCGTTTTGTGCATTCGATGCACGGCTACTTCCTGCGGCCGGGCGATGCGAACAAGCCGATCACGTTCGGCGTTCAGCGCCTCCGGGACGGCAGGTCCTTTTCGGCCCGCCGCGTCCACGCCTACCAGGAGGGCGTGCCCATCCTGTCGATGATTGCCTCCTTCCAGGGCGAGGACGAAGGAATTGAGCACGAATCCGTGATGCCCAGCGGTATTCCCGATCCCGAGTCGCTGCCCAGCACCGCTGACCTGCTGGGCAAATTCGATCATCCGGTGGCACGGCACTGGGCCTACGAACGGCCGTTCGACATCCGGCACGTTGACCCGCCGCTGTACGTCTCGGCGAAAGGTAAGAGGGAAGCCCGCAACGCCGTGTGGATGAAGACCTTTGGGCCCATGCCGGACAACCCGAACCTGCACCGGGCGGCGCTGGCGTACGCGAGCGACTACACCCTGCTCGAGTCAATCCTGCGCCGGCACGGGCTGAGCTGGATCACGCCGGGGATGAACGTCGCGAGCCTGGACCACGCGATGTGGTGGCACCGGCCCGCACGGGTGGATGAATGGCTGCTCTATGTCCAGGAGTCGCCCAGCGCCCAAGGCGCCCGCGGACTCGCCACCGGGAAGATCTTTAACCAAGCGGGCCAGCACGTGGCGTCCGTGGCGCAGGAAGGGATGGTCCGCGTGCCAACCGACCTGAAGAACAAAGTGGTGGGCGCCTTCCAGTCCAAGGTGATGGAGCACCAGATCCGCAAGGCAGCCAAGGACTAGCTGTATTTTGTTTCCGCCTGCTCCTGTGGGTGGAAACGCCAACAGGCCGGCACCCTTCCGGGGCCGGCCTGTTGCTTTTCGCTGGTGCCGCGGCTTATCAGTCGCGGGTGAGGCGGCGGTGCGTGACGCGGTGCGGTTTGGCCGCATCGGGGCCGAGCCGCTCCACCTTGTTCTCCTCGTAGGATTCGAAGTTGCCCTCGAACCAGTACCACTTGGAGGGGTTCTCCTCGTCACCTTCGTAGGCGAGGATGTGGGTGGCCACCCGGTCCAGGAACCAGCGGTCGTGCGAGACCACCACGGCGCAGCCCGGGAACTCCAGCAGCGCGTTTTCCAGGCTGCTGAGGGTTTCGACGTCGAGGTCGTTGGTGGGCTCATCCAGGAGCAGCAGGTTTCCGCCCTGCTTGAGGGTGAGGGCGAGGTTCAGGCGGTTGCGCTCACCGCCGGAGAGCACGCCGGCCTTCTTCTGCTGGTCCGGGCCCTTGAAGCCGAAGGCGGCGACATAGGCCCGGGACGGCATTTCCACATGGCCAACCTGGATGAAGTCCAGGCCGTCCGAGACAACTTCCCACAGCGTCTTGTTGGGGTCGATGCCCCCGCGGCTCTGGTCAGCGTAGGAAATCTTGACCGAATCGCCGATCTTCAGGTCGCCGCCGTCGAGCGGCTCCAGGCCCACGATCGTCTTGAACAGCGTTGTCTTGCCGACGCCGTTGGGGCCGATGACCCCCACGATGCCGTTGCGGGGCAGGCTGAAGGACAGTCCATCGATCAGGGTCCGGTCTTCGAAGCCCTTCTGCAGGTTCTTGGCTTCGAGGACCAGCCCGCCCAGGCGCGGTCCCGGCGGGATCTGGATCTCTTCGAAGTCCAGCTTGCGGGTCCGGTCTGCTTCGGCAGCCATCTCCTCGTAGCGGGCCAGGCGGGCCTTTGACTTGGTCTGGCGGCCCTTCGCGTTGGACCGCACCCATTCGAGTTCCTCGGAAAGACGCTTGGCCTGCTTGGCGTCCTTCTTGCCCTGGATCTCCAGGCGGGCGCGCTTCTTCTCGAGGTACGTGGAGTAGTTGCCCTCGTACGGGTACAGGTGGCCGCGGTCCACTTCGGCGATCCACTCGGCCACGTGGTCCAGGAAGTACCGGTCGTGGGTGACCGCCAGGACGGCGCCGGCGTAGGAGGAGAGGTGCTGTTCAAGCCACAGCACGCTTTCAGCATCCAAGTGGTTGGTGGGCTCGTCGAGAAGCAACAGGTCAGGCTTCTGCAGGAGCAGCTTGCACAGGGCTACGCGGCGGCGCTCACCTCCGGAGAGGTTGGTGACGTCGGCGTCGGCCGGCGGGCAGCGGAGGGCGTCCATGGCCTGCTCCAGCTGTGAGTCCAGGTCCCAGGCGTCTGCAGCGTCGATGGCTTCCTGCAGGTGCCCCATCTCCTCAAGGAGGGTGTCGTAGTCAGCATCGGGGCTGGCCATTTCCTCCGATATTTCGTTGAAGCGCTGGATCTTGCCGTAGATCTCGCCAACGCCTTCCTGGACGTTGCCCAGGACGGTTTTTTCTTCGTTCAGGGGTGGTTCCTGGAGGAGGATGCCCACGGTGTAGCCAGGGCTGAGCCGGGCCTCACCGTTGGAGGGGGTGTCCAGTCCGGCCATGATCTTCAGGATGGTGGACTTACCGGCACCGTTCGGGCCCACAACACCGATCTTGGCGCCGGGAAAGAAGGACATGCTTACGTCGTCAAGAATGAGTTTTTCGCCAACGGCTTTTCGGGCCTTGGTCATTGTGTAGATAAATTCCGCCATGGTTCCAAATCTAGTGGGTCGGCGGGCATATCTCACATTCGGTGCGGCAAGGTCAGGAGCCTACAAAGCACTTGCCGCTGGCCAGTACGGGCAGGACCGTTACCGTGACGGCACCGTCGCGGACCTGGCCGATGACACAGTCCTTTCCCTGCAGCACTGCCGCTTCGATGGCATCGGCTTCGAGGCCGGTGGGGGTACGGCTTTGCGACACCTGCAATGCTGCCGGCGCGATTCCCGCGCCGGTGAGTGCATCTGTTACCTGGGCAGTGGCCGGTTTGGGCGATCCTGCGGCCAGGCGTCCCAGCGCATCCGTGACGGTCTGTGTCACCGTTGCGGTGGCGGCGGCGTCCGCTGCCGGGGCCGATGGCGCCCCGGAGGTGCCGGCCAGCGGTTCGGCGGAGCCGCTTTCCGTTGCTGCCGGACCAGCACCGGCTGATGCTGCCGCAGTGGATGCTGCCGCGGTTGCCGGCTCGGATAATGCAGGCTGGACCTGGGGCGAACCGCCAACGCAGCCCGACAGACCCGCCAGCAGCGCGGCGGCGGCCGTTGCCACGACCAAACAGCGTGCGGCGGTGGGCCAAACAGCTATGGAAGCGATGGCCGTGCGTGCGGCAGTTGCGGGGGCCGGAGCAGATTGGACTGGAACGGCTGGGGCTAAAGCTGCGGGGGCGGCCGATACTGCACCCGCCGGAGTCTTTTGCCGGTGGTCAGGGGTAAGCCGCATGGTGCCATTCTGCCACGCCTGCAAGAGCCAACTTTCCGCCATGGGCTTCATGACCTTGGCGGACAGGGGTGCAGCCGGGGGGTGCTGCGACCCTGCCCGCCAAGGAACCAAGAGGGCCGAGAGGCGTTGACAAGGGCATCCTCAAACTGGGGAGTCGGCGAGCTCCCCCGTTTCCAGGTTGAGGGCGAGCAGGTCGCCATTGGTGTCCTCAACGTAGGCGGCAGCCGGATCTCCGCCGTCAGCGCCGTCATCGCTGTCTTCGGGTTCGTCGAAAGGGCCTTCCGGGCCGGCCGGCCGGCTGGCGTCAAGGGGTGGCTCCGGTTCCACGAGCGAGAGGAGCGGTTTCTTGGAGGACCGGGTGAAGTTGGCGGTCCCCAACGTGAGGTCATGCCCAACGGCGTCAGCATCGATGGTGTGCGAGTAATAGACCCTGCCGTCCCTCTCCCAGCTGCGGATCCTCAGCGTGCCCACCACGATGACGGGCTGGCCTTTCCGGATGCTGCAGCCCATGTTGCCGGCCAGATGGCGGTAGCCCTGGACCGTGAACCAGTTGGTGTGGCCATCCACCCATTGGCCGTCCTTGTCACGCCGACGCGAGTTCGAAGCGATCCGGAATTCGGCGGTGGCCACTCCCCCCGGTGTTGTGCCGCTGGTGATGTCGGTGGCAACAAAGCCTTTGATGGTTATGGTGTCGTTCATCTCTATGTCCTGTCTCCATGTGGTTCTGCCTAGCAGGCAAGACCAGCATGGCCCTGGCGCAATCTGCCGGGGAGGCAGGAGTTTGCCTATGTGCAAAACCCGGCCCGCGGCTGCCTGTGGAGGATCAGTGGGTGCCACGCACATCAATGACGGCGCCCGGACGGCGGGCAATGTAAACTTTTTGAGGCGCCGGAATTCATCTCCGGAACTGCCTCAGTAGCTCAGGGGATAGAGCAGCGGCCTTCTAATCCGCCGGTCGGGGGTTCGATTCCCTCCTGGGGCACAAAAAAGAGCGGCCCTGACCAGTGGAAAAGCTGATCAGGGCCGTCTTTAATTTTGCAGTCGGCTCAGCCGACCATGTACCGCCGGAACCATGTCCGGATGCGGTGGTGGACTCAATCCTGTTGAGTGGCAGGTTCGTCCCCATCTTCGTCGCCCGGGTCGTCGTGGACCTTTCTCGGGATCTTGCCCTCAACGTCGGCGGGAACAGGCGGATCCTTCTCATCATCAGCAGACATGGCGCCAAGTCTAGAGGCCAGGGACACAAGCCAACATCTTCAAACGGCGGGGACAGCACCCGCAGGTGATGGTGCAACCGCGGGTTGCGGGCTCTACGACTGCAGCCGGTGCGGCGCTTCCACCAGGGAACGGACCACGCTGCCGGCGGCACCCAGCAGTGCGCCGCCCTCTTCCACGGCTGCGATGGTGATGTGCTCCGGAAAAACCTTGCCGGGCGCGTACCGTGCCAGGCTTTCGGCCAGGGAAGGGCGCAGCCACCGTTCCAGGACAGCGAAGTGCCCGCCGAGCACCACCGCCCCGATGTTCAGCACACGGGCTGTGGATGCCACCGCCACCCCCAGTGACGTCCCGGCACGCTCAACGGCCCGCAGTGCGCCCGGCTGATCCTCCGCGAGCGCGGCCACCAGCGCGGACATGCTCTCCGACCTGGACCTCCCTTTGCCGGCGATACCGGCAGCCGCGAAGATCGCGTCCTGCCCGGCAACAGTCTCCAGGCAGCCCGTGCCTCCACAGGAGCAGCGGCTGCCTGCGGGGTCCACCACAACATGGCCCACTTCCCCGGCGTGCCCTTCCGGACCCGTAAAGAGCTCCGATCTGATGACCAGTCCGCCGCCGACCCCCACCTCACCGGACACGTACAGGAAGTCGTGCCGGCCGGCGGGTCCGCGCGCCAGTTCCGCAAGGGCAGCAGCATTGGCCTCATTAAAGAGGGTTATACCCAACGGCAGGCCGGGCAGCAGCCGGTCAAGATCGAGTTCTACGTCCAGCCAGCCGAGGTTGGGGGCGGCAAGGACAGTGGCGCTGCCGGCATCCACAAGCCCGGGAACGGCCAGTCCTCCACCCAGGACTTCCACGCCCTTGCCGAGGGCAGCCGTCCGCACCTCCACCGCAAGGGCGGCCAAGGCCGCCAGGACTGGCGCGCTTTCACTCCCACGGTTATCCCGCTCGCGGATCTCCTGCACCACCACCGCTCCGGACAAGTCCGTGACGCCGGCGGCAATGTAGTCGACATTAATTTCCATGCCAATCACCCCGCGCGCCGGATTCAACTCCAGGCCTACTCCGGGCCGGCCGCGCTCCCCCTGGGGATTAAGCCCTATTTCCCGCAGGATCCCGGTCTCGAGAAGATCCAGGACGATGCTCGATACCGAAGCCTTGGTAAGCCCCGTGGACGCGGCAATCTGCGCCCGCGTCAGGTGGGAGCCGGATGGAGCCTGCGCAACCCTGCCCATAACCAGGGCGAGGTTGCTCCTGCGGACGTCGCCCATGTTTCCTGGCGATCCGGCATCGGGCAGGGCAGGTGCTGGTGCCGTGTTCGCCATGGCGGCCTCCTTAGATAAGCCGGGCCGTCCCAACATGCCCTTGGCTATTGACCCCAACGTAATCACAATTATATAGTTCAAGCGATAAACTAACTCGCTCCGCAAGGGGCACACTGACTGCAAGGACGCATCATGACTCTCTCCCCCACCCCCGCTGACAAATTCACTTTTGGTCTCTGGACCGTGGGCTGGACCGGTGCGGACCCGTTCGGTGTCGCAACCCGCGCCGCCCTTGATCCGGTGGAAGCGGTACACCGGCTGGCCGAGCTCGGCGCCTACGGCATCACCTTCCACGACAATGACTTGGTCCCCTTTGACGCGACGGCTTCCGAGCGGGAGCTGATCCTGAAGAACTTCAAAGCAGCACTGGCCGAGACGGGTCTGAAGGTGCCCATGGTGACCACCAACCTCTTCAGCCACCCCGTCTTCAAGGACGGCGGCTTCACCTCCAACGACCGCTCCATCCGCCGCTTTGCCCTGTCAAAGGTGCTGCGCAACATCGATTCCGCCGCCGAGTTCGGCGCCGAGACGTTTGTGATGTGGGGCGGGCGTGAGGGCAGCGAGTACGACGGCTCGAAGGACCTCGCCGCGGCGCTGGACCGGATGAAGGAAGGCGTGGACACGGCCGCCGCGTACATCAAGGACAAGGGCTACAACCTGCGCATCGCGCTGGAGCCAAAGCCGAACGAACCCCGCGGCGACATCTTCCTGCCCACCGTGGGCCACGGCCTGGCGTTCATCGCCCAGCTCGAACACGGCGACATCGTGGGCCTGAACCCCGAGACCGGGCACGAGCAGATGGCCGGGCTGAACTTCACCCACGGCATCGCCCAGGCCCTCTGGGCCGGCAAGCTCTTCCACATCGACCTCAACGGCCAGCGCGGCATCAAGTACGACCAGGACCTGGTCTTCGGCCACGGCGACCTCACCAGCGCATTCTTCACTGTGGACCTGCTCGAAAACGGCTTCCCCAACGGCGGCCCCCGCTACGAGGGCCCCCGCCACTTCGACTACAAGCCCTCCCGCACCGACGGCTACGACGGCGTCTGGGAATCAGCCAAAGCCAACATGGCCACCTACCTGCTCCTGAAGGAACGCGCCCTGGCCTTCCGCGCGGACCCCGAAGTTCAGGCCGCCCTCGCCGCCTCCGGCGTCGGCGAACTCGCAGAACCCACGCTGGCCGCCGGCGAGACCACCGCCGACCTGCTCAACGACGCCGGAGCGTTCGAGGACTTCGACGCCGACAAGGCTGCCGAACGCTCCTTCGCGTTCGTCCGCCTCAACCAGCTCGCCATCGAACACCTCCTCAACGCCCGCTGACCATGGCGCTGGTAGCAGGGATCGACAGCTCTACCCAGTCCTGCAAAGTGGTGATCCGCGATGCGGACACCGGAGCACTGGTCCGCCAAGGCAGGGCCAGCCATCCGGACGGTTCGGAGATCCATCCCGACCATTGGTGGGATGCACTGCAGGAAGCACTGCAACAGGCCGGCGGGCTGGCCGACGTTGCAGCTGTCTCGGTGGGCGGGCAGCAGCATGGCATGGTGTGCCTCGACAGCGATGGCCGGGTGATCCGTCCGGCACTGCTGTGGAACGACACCCGCAGTGCCGGCGCCGCCCAGGAGCTGATCAGGACCGCGGGCGACGGCGCTAGTGCTGCCGGCGCCCGCTACTGGGCCGGTGCCACGGGCACTGTCCCGGTGGCCTCGCTGACGCTGACCAAGCTGCACTGGCTGGCCGCACATGAGCCGGAGAACGCCGCGGAGGTGGCGGCCGTCTGCCTCCCGCACGACTGGCTGACGTGGCGGCTGATGGGCCATGGCCCCGGCAGCGGTCCGGAAAACCTTGACGCCCTGGCGACGGACCGTTCGGACGCTTCGGGCACCGGCTATTTTTCGACGGCGGCCGGCCGGTACCTGCCCGAGGTGCTGGAGGCATCGCTGGGCCATGTGCCGCTGCTGCCTGAGGTGCTGGGTCCCCTGGACGTCGCCGGCAAGACCCCCGATGGCGCCCTCCTGGCCGCCGGCGCCGGCGACAATGCGGCAGCAGCGCTGGGAGTGGGTGCCGGCGTCGGGGATGTGGTGATGTCCCTGGGCACCTCTGGGACGGTCTTTGCCGTCTCGGACACCCCCGCAGCCGATCAGTCGGGGCTGGTGGCAGGGTTCGCCGATGCTTCCGGGCACTACCTGCCACTGGTGTGCACCCTCAATGCCACGCGCGTTTTCGATGCCACGGCGGCCCTGCTGGACGTCAGTATCGAGGAGTTCAACGAGCTGGCGCTGAGTGCCGAGCCAGGGGCCGCGGGCCTCACGCTCGTGCCCTATTTGGACGGCGAACGCACGCCCAACCTGCCGGAGGCCACCGGTTCCCTGCATGGCATCACCCGCGCCAACTACACGCCGGCTAACCTGGCGCGTGCCGCCGTCGAAGGCGTAGTCTGCTCGCTCGCAGACGGCCTGGCCGCCCTGCAGGAGCAGGGAGTCCAGGCCCGGCGCATCGTCCTGGTGGGTGGCGGGGCGCAGTCCACTGCGGTCCAGTCTGCGGCGGCGCAGCTGCTGGGAGTCAAGGTCACTGTGCCACGGCCGGGCGAATACGTGGCCGACGGCGCAGCCCGCCAGGCTGCCGCGGCACTCACCGGACAATTTCCGCAGTGGGCCCTGGACGCCGTCGACCTTCCTGCCGGGCAGGACGACGGCGGGGTGCTGGCCAGGTACCGGCGGTGCGCTTCGATGTACGCCTGACCGTTGCCATGCAAAAGGACCGGACCGCGAGCGCGGTCCGGTCCTTTTTGGTGGGGCTCAGGCTCCTGCCTGCCATGTTGGGAAGCGTGGCAGGAGCCCGAGGTCTTTATCAGGTCAGGCGTACGGGAGCACAAGCTCGGCGTAGCGCTCCTTGACTGTGGCCAGGACAGTGTTGCCGTCCGTGTCCCAGATGTCCTGATTGAAGATTTCTACTTCGATGTCCCCGGTGTACCCGGCTTCACGCACCCAGGTGCCGATAGTGGCAAAGTCCACCACGCCGTCGCCCATGTAGCCGCGGGACAGCAGCGGATCGGCCGCAATGGGCATGTTGAAGTCGCACACCTGGTAGCTGGCGATGCGGTTTTCCCGCCCGGCGCGCTCGATCTGCGCCTTGAGTTCGGGATCCCACCAGACATGGAAGGTATCGACGGCGACGCCCACTGTGGATGAGTCGAACGGAGCTGCAAGGTCCAGAGCCTGCCCCAGGGTGGAGATCAGGGCACGGTCCGCGGCGTACATCGGGTGCAGCGGCTCCAGGACCAGGCGGACGCCGTGTTCCTCGGCGAAAGGAACCAGGTCGGCGAGGCGGTCTGCGACGCGCCGGCGTGCCGCCACCACGTCCTTCTCCCCCGGCGCCAGGCCGCCCACCACCAGGAACAGTTCCTTGGTGTCCAGGGCAACGGCCTCCAGGATGGCGGCGCGGTTGTCAGCGAGTGCGGCGGCCTGCCCTTCAGCGTCGGGTGCAGTGAGGAACCCGCCGCGGCACAGGGATGAAACGCGGAGTCCGGCGTCCTTGATCAGGCGGGCGGCCTTGTCCAGGCCGGCTTCCTCCACCCGGTCCCGCCAGGGACCGATCGTGGGGATGCCGGCGTTGACGCAGCCGTCAACCACCTGGGCGAGGGTCCATTTCTTCGTGGTGGCGCTGTTGATGGAGAGGCGCGAGAAGTCGCTCACACGCCCACCCCGTTGATCCGCAGGTAATCGGACATCCGGAAGGCAGCCAGAGCCGGGTCCCGCAGCAGGCCGGCCTGGTCCGCCAGTTCGAAGGTCTTGGCCAGGTGGCAGACCGATCGGCCGGAGTGCAGGCCGCCCACCATCTGGAAGCCGGGCTGCTTGCCGTTGAGCCAGGACATAAAGGCGATCCCGGTCTTGTAGTAGAACGTGGGGGCGCTGAAGATGTGCTTGCCCAGTTCCCGGGTGGAGTCCAGGATTTCCCGCGCCTTGGCCGGGTTGCCGGCGTCGTAGTTCTGCAGTGCCACCGAAGCGGCGGGGTAAATTGCCGCGAAGATGCCCAGCAGGGCGTCGGAGTGGTGGCTGCCGTCGCCGTCGCCGTCGATCAGTTCGGGATAGTTGAAGTCGTCCCCGGTGTAGAGGCGGACGCCTTCGGGAAGGGCCGCGCGCAGGGCAACCTCGTGGTTGGCATCCAGCAGCGAGACCTTGACGCCGTCCACCTTGGCCGCGTTGTCCTTGATGAGGCCCAGGAACGTTTCGGTGGCCGTTGCGACGTGGTCCGAACCCCAGTAGCCGGCGAGGGCGGGATCGAACATGGTGCCCAGCCAGTGGAGGATCACCGGCTGGTCCACTTCCTGCAACAGGGTGGAGTAGACCTGCAGGTAGTCTTCCGGGCCGCGGGCAACCTTGGCCAGGGCGCGCGAGGCCATGATGATGACCTTCGGACCGGCTTCGGTGATGACGGCGATCTGCTCACGGTATGCCTCGAGGACCGCTTTGAGGCCGGCCTCTCCAACGGGCAGGGAGTCGATGTCCAGCTGGTCTGTGCCCGCGCCGCAGGATACGAGGTCGCGGACCGACTTGCCGGCCGTGGCTGCGTTGCCGGACGAAACCACCGAAGCGGCCTCTACTCCGGTGCGCTTGATGAGCTGCTGGGTGGCTGCCCAGTCGAGGCCCATCCCGCGCTGGGCGGTGTCCATGGCATCGGCAACGCCGAGTCCGTAGGACCACAGTTCGTGGCGGTAGGCCATGGTGGCATCCCAGTCGAGGCGGGCGGGGGCACCGGGGGTGTTGTCCGCCAGGACCTCGGGGATCACGTGGGCTGCGGCGTAAGCGCGGCGGGCGGTCAGCGGGGCGGCCGGGCGCGCCCAGGTGGTGCCGCCCTGCAGGCGGTACTCCATGGTGCCGCCGTCGTGGGAGGGAAGGATGAGTGAGGTCATTAGAGGGTGATCTCCGGGATGTCGATGGTGCGGCGTTCGTCGTTGGACTGCAGGCCAAGCTCGGCGAGCTGGACGCCGCGGGCTGCGGAGAGGAGGCCGAAGCGGTGCTCGCGGCCGGCCACGACGTCACGGAGGAACTCTTCCCACTGCAGCTTGAAGCCGTTGTCCAGCTCAGCGTTGGCCGGCACTTCCTGCCACTGGTCGCGGAAGGACTCGGTGACCGGAAGGTCCGGGTTCCAGACCGGCTTGGGGGTGTGGGCGCGCTGCTGGGCGACGCACTTGTTCAGGCCGGCGACGGCGGAGCCGTGCGTGCCGTCCACCTGGAATTCCACGAGTTCGTCACGGTAGACGCGGACGGCCCAGGAGGAGTTGATCTGGCCGACGACGTCGTCGCCGCCGGGGGTCTCAAGCTCGAAGATGCCGTAGGAGGCGTCGTCGGCCGTGGCCTTGTACTCCTTGCCGGCTTCGTCCCAGCGGGCAGGGATGTGGGTGGCGGTCTTGGCGTTGACGCTCTTGACCTTGCCGATGATGCCTTCGAGGACGTAGTTCCAGTGGCAGAACATGTCCGTGGTCATTCCGCCGCCGTCTTCCTTGCGGTAGTTCCAGGACGGGCGCTGGGCAGCCTGGATGTCGCCTTCGAAGACCCAGTAGCCGAATTCGCCGCGGATGGAGAGGATGCGGCCGAAGAAGCCTTCGTCCACTAGGCGGCGGAGCTTGACCAGGCCCGGCAGGTAGAGCTTGTCGTGGACAACGCCGGCGGTGACGCCGGCTTCCTTGCCGATCCGGGCCAGCTCAATGGCTTCCTCAAGGGTCTCGGCGGTGGGCTTCTCGGTGAAGATGTGCTTGCCGGCCTGCATTGCCTTCTTCAGGGTGGCGGCGCGGAGGCTGGTCATGGAGGCGTCGAAAACGACGTCGACCGTGGGGTCGTTGATCACCGCATCCAGGTCGGTGCTCCACTCCGAGACCTTGTGCTTTTCGGCCAGTTCCCGGATCTTGGCTTCGTTGCGGCCCACCAGGATGGGCTCAACCTGGATGCGGGTGCCGTCCTCCAGGGTGAAGCCGCCGGCGTCCCGGATGGGAAGAATGGAACGCAGCAGGTGCTGGCGGTAACCCATCCGGCCGGTGATGCCGTTCATGGCGATGCGGATTGTTTTTGTCTCGAAGCCCATAAGTCCTCCACGGTGAGTGAGCAGTTCTACTCAAGCTAAATCGGGAAAGCGCATTCCCATTGCTCCAATGATGCACCCGGCACGACGTATTGGCAAGCGCTTTCCAGCAACAGCTTAAAACTGCCATAATGTGGTTACGCTGGATGACCCTACAAAGCCGATCAGGAGACGCTGTGGCTGCAAGTACCCTTACCGAGGTGGCGCGGCTGGCAGGGGTATCACCGGCCACTGCCAGCCGGGTCCTCAATGGTTCCGCCCGCAAGCCGGGACAGGACATCGCGGACCGCGTCCGCCAGGCCGCGGACTCGCTCGGCTACATCCCCAACGCCCAGGCCCAGGGCCTCGCGAAGTCCAGTTCGGGACTGATCGGCCTGATCGTCCACGACATCGCCGACCCCTACTTCGCCGCCATCGCCAGGGGTGTGCAGGAGGCGGCCCGCGAGCAGCGCAAGATGGTGCTGCTGGCCACCACCGGCGGCGCCCCGGCGGAGGAAAGGGAAGCCGTGGCCGCTTTCGCCGCACGCCGCGCTGATTCGATCGTGATCGCCGGCTCCCGCTCTTCGCAGCCGGAAAACCAGGAAGGCAACGCTGAACTGGCGGCTGAACTGGACCGGTACTGCCGCAATGGCGGCCGGGTAGCGGTGGTGGGCCACCCTGTGGTCGGCGCGACAGCTCCGGAGGGCTACCACGTTGTGGCCGTGCCCAACCAGGAACTCGCAGCGGCATTGGCGGGAAAACTCGCTTCCGGCCAGGATGGTGATTTTGTGATCATCGGCGGTCCGGATGGGCTCTTCACGTCCGACGACCGGATCCGCGGGTTCCAGGAGGGCCTGGCAGCCGCCGGACGCAAACCCGCCGAAGTCCTTCGCACGGCCTTCAACCGCGCGGGCGGCTACGAGGCCGGCCTCAAGCTCGCTGACATGATCAAGGCCCGGCAGGCAGAGTCCCGGCAGGCGGACTCCGGGGAGGAAGCCGGGCGCGGGAAGCTGTGCATTTTCGCCGTCAATGACGTCATGGCCATCGGTGCGGCCGCAGCCCTCCGTGAACAGGGGCTGCGGATTCCGCGGGACGCCACCATCGCAGGCTTCGACGACATCGAAACACTCCGGGACTTCCGCCCCGCCCTCTCCACGGTGCGCCTGCCGCTGGAAGAAATCGGGCGCCTGGCAACCCGTGCCACGGCTCCCGGCGGAGCCAGTGCCCGCGAGCCCGGCGAGAACGGTTCCGGTTCAACTGAGGCAGGGCCCGACGGCGGGCGGCAGCAGCCCATTACCGGTGAGGTCACGCTCCGGCGCAGCACGGAAACGGCAGCCTGACCGTGGCGTTGCAATTGACGGCGGTGCCGTCCCGCGCGGGCTCGGGAGAGCGTCCCGCCGTCCTGGTGCTTCCCGGCGGCGGCTATGGCCGCCAGGCAGACCATGAGGCCGAGCCCGTGGCCGAATGGCTGGCCGGACTGGGCATTCACGGTTTCGTCCTGCGCTACCGGGTTGCTCCGGACCGGCACCCCGCACCGCTGGAGGATGCAAAGCAGGCCATGCTCCAGATCCGCGGCGGTGCGCACGGCCTGGCGGTGGATCCCCGGCGCGTGGGCGTCCTCGGGTTTTCCGCGGGTGGGCACCTTGCGGCGACGCTTTCCACGGCTGTGGCCACCGGCAGCGCTGACTTGGACGTTCCGTCGGCAGTCCCGGATCTGACGGTGCTCTGCTATCCGGTGGTGTCTTATACCCGGGCGGTGCACCAGGGTTCCGTGGACAACCTTCTTGGCGGGTCGCCGTCGGCGGATCTCCTTGCCGAACTGTCCGCCGAGCAGCAGGTGACAGCTGCAACGCCGCCCGCGTTCGTCTGGCATACGGCCGATGATGCCGCAGTGCCCGTCAGCCACAGCCTGGACTACACCGCGGCCCTGCTCAACGCAGGCGTGCCCGCGGAACTCCACGTCTTCCCCGAGGGCCGCCACGGGCTGGGCCTGGCGGACGGGCAAGCCGGCGCAGACCAGTGGCCGGCCCTCTGTGCCGGCTGGCTGGACCGCGCAGGCTGGACGGTTTCCTAGCTAGCCAAGGGCGCGGATGGTCCATTCAGCACAGTGCGCCTGGCCGGGCTGCAGATGGACCACGTCGGTTCCTGAGTTGAAAGCGTCCGGCGGGCAGGTCATCGGCTCAACTGCCAGGCCCAGGCGGTCCGGTCCCACCGGCTTGTCAGCCGTGTGGATCTGGACCCAGGGCCACTCGGCGCCCCATTCCAGCTCGACGCCGGTTCCTGCGGGATCCTGGACGCGGACGCGTGCGCGCCCGTCAGCCCCGCGGTTGATGCCGGTAAAAGCATGGTCGATCTTGACCGGCCCCAGGCGGCGGGCGGCCCTGAAGTCGAACTCGTGCCCGTCGACGCTGCGCATCCCGACCGGAAGCAACCGGTCCTGGGTCACTTCAAGGAAATCGGCGGCGGGCAGCTCCAGCGACCATTCGTCGAGTCCCGACGGGCCCGCCACCAGGTAGGGGTGCGGACAGACACCGTACGGCGCCGGTACGCCGCCGATGTTTGCCGCCCGCACAGTGCTGACCAGCCCGTCCTCAGTCAACCTATAGGCAACGGAAAGGTCCAGCTCCCCGGGATATGCCTCGCCCGCGGCCACCCGGCAATCCAGCACCACCTCGTCCGGGGAAGGTTGCCGCACGATCCAGAGGCGGCCTGTTGCCAGACCCTGCAGGGCTGAACCCCGTTCAGGTTCATTGATGGCTGCCTCGAATGTCCGGCCGGCGTAGGTGTAGGTGCCGTCCGCAAGGCGGTTGGGCCACGGAGCGCAAATGACGCCGCGGTCGTCGGGAATCGTTCCGTCAGCGCCAAAGGCCACCACCAGGTCCCTCCCCTTTTGGCGGAGTTCCCGGAGGGCTCCTCCCCTCGCGGTGATCACCGCAGTGTAGTCGCCGGCGGCGATGCTGTACTCGGTGCCCGGCATGGGAGTCCTCCATCGATTATTCGCCTGTGTTAGCGCTAAACATCGTATCGCCAAAGTCGCCGCTGGGGCGGCGGACGGCAGGCCGCCGTCGTCAGAAACGATGGCTAGAGTTGCCGTATGGTGAACCGGGAACTCCTTGAGGCTGTCCGCAGCCAGCTCCGGGACATGGCCGACCCGGAGAGGGCAGCCGGAGCGCAGACGTACATGAAATCCGCCATCCCTTCGCTCGGTGTCCGGGTGCCAGAGGTGCGCCGGCTGGCTGCCGGGGCAGTTGTCCGCTATCCCTTCGACTCGGCGGAGCAGGTCCGTGATACCGTCCTGGAGCTTTGGCGCACCGCCGGCTTCCGCGAGGAACGGTATGCCGCGATCGATTTGACCGCCGGCAGGCTGGTGGCCACGGATCTGCAGATGCTTCCGGTCTACGAGGAAATCATCCGCGACGGCGCGTGGTGGGATTTTGCCGACGGTGTTGCCGGCCGCATTTGTACACTGCTGCAGGCCAACCGGCAGGAGATGACTGCCGTGATCCTGGGCTGGAGCACGGATCCTGACTTCTGGATCAGGCGCGCTTCCCTCACCGCACAGCTCAAGGCCAAGGCCAACACAGACCCCGAACTACTCCGCCGCGTCATCGAAGTGAACCTGGCTGACCCCGAGTTCTTCATACGGAAGGCTATTGGCTGGGCGCTCCGGGAGTATGCGAAAACAGCACCTGACTGGGTAGCGGAGTTCGTGGCCAGACACCAGGGAAGCATCAGCCCGTTGTCCCGCCGGGAAGCGCTGAAGAACCTGCCTAAATGACCGGACGCTCGAGGACCGGTTCACCGGTCTTCCGGAACAGGCTGCGCGTGCGGGGGTCCCAGAAAATCAGGTAGAGGCCAAACAGCAGCCCCGTGACCGCAGCGGCAACACGCGCCAGGGCAAGAGCCAGCCCGAGGTCCGCCGTCTGGAGGTACGGGAACACCTCCAGCTGGTCCGAAATGGCATAGATCATAAAGAACGAGACCACGAAGTACAGGGCCTTGACCTGCCAGTCGTTCCGGATGCCGGTCACGGCGAACAGCGGAATAAGCCACACCACATACCAGGACTGGATCATGGGGGCCAGCACAACGATCGCCGCAAACCCAAGGGTGAGGCGGCGGATGAGGCGGTCATGCTCACCCCGGAAAATCTGCCAGGCGAGGATCCCCACCGCCAGCAGCTTCCCGGCGTCGAACACCCAATCGGCAAGGACACGCCCGTCCAGTCCGAAAGCGTTGGCCAGCGAGGCCACCACCATGCCGATCAGCCCTACCGGCGCGTACCAGATGAAGATGCTGCCCGGGGCGGACAGCCCGTTGATCCAGCCGAACCCGAACCCGTTGACCAGGCTCATCAGCACCAGGATTCCCAGGCTCAACCCGGCCGTCAGGCCCCAGAAGGCGAACTTCCGCAGCCAGCCGGCGTTTTTCCCCGCCCAGAGCAGGCCAATGAAGGGCAGGAACACAATGGTGATCGGTTTGACGGCAATGGACAGGGTCACCAGGACGATGCCACGGACCACGCGGCGGGTGGCGGAGTAGTAAAGGCCGGCAAGCGCCAGCCCGATCATGAGGGCATCGTTGTGGACGCTGGCGATGAAGTTGGTCAGGAACAGTGGATTGGCAGCCGTCAGCCACAGTGCCCGGTTCGGGTTAACTCCATGCAGCGCTGCGAGCTTGGGCACGTAAACCACGCACAGGACCACCCCGGCCAGCGACACCAGCCGGAACATCATCACGCTGGCCTCCGGCTGGACATTGGTGGACCACACCACAAACTGTTCGATCCACAGGAACAGCTGGCCATACGGAACCGGGGCCTCAGTCCACATTTTGTCCGCACCCAGCTGGAAGTAGTTGGAGAGCGCGGAAATGCCGTTCTCGTACGGGTTGAAACCCTCCACCATCAGGCGGCCCTGCCCGATATAGGCGTAAACGTCCCGGCTGAACAGCGGGACGCTGAACATCATGGGCAGCCCCCAGGCCACCACAGCCATCAACGTCGCCTGCCGGGCCTGGTCTCCCCAGACCCGGATCCGCTGGCCAAGCCGCAGCCAGGCGCGGACCAGGAGCATCCCGCCCACTGCGAGCAGGATGATGGAGAGCGCAACGCCGGCCGCTTCGGCCCGCATCCAGATGAACAGCGGCACCCTGCGGAGTTCAGAAACGGGAGCCAGCCAGCCCACGCCCAGGGACCCGATCAGCATAAACATCGAGCCCACAAATCCGGCCAGGAGCGGAGAGCGGGGATTATCGACGTCGGCCCCGTCTGCTGCAGCAGAGTCCGCGGCCGCCAGTTCCCCCGCTGCAGGCACAGGCGCCGTCATCTCAGGATGGTCCAATCTCTTGCGTTTGCGCGATTCTGCCCGGCGGGCTGCATGGCCGGCACAGGCGGGTGACAACGACAGCAAGTGGTCCCGCCGCGTACCCGAAATCCTAACACCGGCAGGCAGTCCGGAGGTGTAACGGTAGGCTGGTCCGGTGCCTATATCTAACGAACGAATCGTCTGGATCGACTGCGAAATGACCGGCCTGGACATCAAAAACGATGCCCTGATCGAGGTTGCCGCACTGGTCACCGACTCGGAACTGAACATCCTCGGCGACGGCGTGGACGTCGTAATTAAACCGGACGACGCCGCCCTGGCCCAGATGAATGATTTCGTCCGGGACATGCACACCAAATCCGGCCTGCTCCAGGAACTCCCCTACGGAACCACCATGGCCGCGGCCGAGGCGGCAGTAATGGAATACATCTCAAAGTGGGTGCCGGATCCCCGCAAGGCTCCACTGGGCGGAAACTCCGTGGGAACGGACCGCGTCTTCCTGTCCCGCGATATGCCGGCTGTCGTGGAGCACCTGCACTACCGCGTTATCGACGTCAGCACCATCAAGGAACTCTCCCGCCGCTGGTTCGCCAGGGCCTACTTCCAGTCGCCGGCGAAAAAGGGCGGCCACCGCGCCCTGGGGGACATCAAGGATTCCATCGACGAACTGCGCTACTACCGGGACGCAGTGTTCGTTCCGGCGCCCGGGCCGGACAGCGCCACGGCCCAGCGGATCGCCAAGCGCATTACCGGTTCCCCGGACGGGCAGCCGCTGGAAGCGTAATCTGCGCCACGTTTGCGGGAAATTTCGGTGAAATGGGCAAAAGTGGACGAAGCACCCCTGAAGAGCAGGTAAGCTATTTGAGTTGCCTTCCCAGGGAGCCGGTCAGCCGGTAGATCTGCAGGGCGCATGGTGGGCTTAGCTCAGTTGGCAGAGCGCCTGGTTGTGGTCCAGGAGGTCGCGGGTTCAACCCCCGTAGCTCACCCTCACAGTAGGGAGGCCGTACCGGATATCCGGTGCGGCCTCCTTTGTTTTGCATCAACTGCTTCTGCACTGGATACCGCCGGAGGACCGCGAGATGACTGTTCTGCCAATCACCATCTGGGGAGAGCCCGTCCTGCACCGCAGGGCGGCCGAAGTTGAAGTCTTCGACGACGAACTGCGGACCCTGATCGCGGACATGTTCGAAACAAATGACGCGGCCAACGGTGTGGGCCTCGCTGCCCCGCAGGTGGGGGTCGGCAAGCGGATCTTCGTCTACAAATACGCCAACGACGACGGCGCTCCCCCCACCGGAGTGCTGGTGAACCCCGTGCTCACGCTGTCGAAGATTTCCGGCGCCGTCCCCGATCCTGACGAGGAGGAAGAGGGCTGCCTGTCCTTCCCCGGCGGCGCGTATCCGCTCAAGCGTGCCGAGTGGGCGCGGGTGGAGGGTTTTGACGGCTTCGGCGAGCCAGTGAAGTTCGAGGCCACAGGCTGGTTCGCCCGGGTCATCCAGCATGAGTACGATCACCTGGACGGAAAACTGTACGTCAACCGGCTCATGGACCGCTATGCGCGCAAAGCGCTGAAGCAGGCCAAAAAGAGCGGCTGGGGCGTTCCCGGGCTGACGTGGATGCCGGGCGTGGACCCGGACCCCTTCGGGCATTAGGCCCGACGGCGGGACGGCGGCCGGCTGCCCTTGCCGGCCCCAGCACACGGTCAGGAAAGCGCCCTGGGATTTAGCGGGCTGATACGGTCCGCTGGTCCGGACATGATCCCAGGACGCGCTCCATCGCTTCCTTTTCCGCTTCCGTGACCCACAAGCCATAGGCTGCCTTCACTGAAATCTGGCGCGCCACGTAGTGGCAGCGGATCGAAGTGTTTTTCGGCAGCCAGGTGGCGGCGTCACCGGCGCTCTTCTGCTGGTTCGCCGGTCCGTCCGCGGCGATGAGGTTCAGCGGATCGTTCGCCAGGCTCTGCCGCTGCGCCGCTGTCAGTCCTTGGGCGCCCTTCTGCCAGGCGTCCCCCAAGGCGACCACATGGTCAACCTGGACTGCACGGCTGCTGTCGGAGCCCCGCCGGAAGTCCACGAACTGGCCGGTATAGGGTTCGTGGAAAGAGCCGGCCGCGACCCGGCACTTCGAGCCTTCAACGAACAGCACGCCGGCAAGGTCCCGCCGCAGGATGTCATTGCGTGTATCGCAGCCGTTCCGGTCAACGTCCTGCCAGGCCTGTCCAAACGCTTCGCGGTTATACGTGTCCTTGGCCGCGCGTCCCTTGACGGCAAGGCCGTCAAGGGCGGAGAGGGCAGTGCCTTCGGGCACCGCATGCACCGGGACTACGGGATTCATCCAGGCCGGATCAAACACCGGCGCCTCGGTGGGCCCGGACGCGGCCGGCTCCGCTGCGGCGAACTGGCCGGCGGTAAAGAACCAGAACAGGGCTGCGAGTGCTGAGACCGCAGCCAGGGCGAGCACCGCCCAAGCCTGCCGGGAACGACGGCGGGCACGCCGGTAGGCGGACCAGCTCACGGTCATGGGGCTTCGGCCCGTCCAGTACTGTTATGCACCAGAAGAGCCTAGGACACCCGCCCGCCCTCCTTGCAGATATCCACACTGTGGAGGGCGGGTGAGGGGTCAGCCCACGCGGTTATTGCTCCCGCATCACGCGCCGGAGGTCCTCCTCGGCAATGGCCAGCAGTCCCTCAAGCTGCCGTACCCGGTCGGCGCTGACGTCGCCGGTCGCATGCCCGGCGCGGGCGCCTTCGAGCAGCCGGACGGCTTCTTTGTGGTTGGCCTTGGCCACGTCCAAGGCGTGTTCCAGGGTGGTCTCGTGCTCAAGCGTCGAATCTTTATCCATGGCACCAGTGTGGTCCCGTTTCCCGACTGATTCCAGCGAATCAGCCGGGAAATCCCTGAGGTCCGGGTTAGCGGGTCAGACGGCGATTGCGGCCAGGGCGGACGCCGTCTCCTTGGCGGGGAAGGACGGCGGGTTGACTCCGGCCATCTCTTCCATCACGCGGACCACCTGGCAGCTGTAACCGAACTCGTTGTCGTACCAGACGTAGAGCACCAGGTTCTTCTCGTTCGAGATGGTGGCAAGGCCATCCACGATGCCTGCACGCCGGGAACCCACGAAGTCCGTGGAAACAACCTCAGGCGAGTCGATGTAGTCGATCTGCTTGCGCAGGTCCGAGTGCAGCGACATCTCCCGGAGGTATTCGTTGACCTCGTCCTTGGTGGTCCCGTTTTCCAGGCTCAGGTTCAGGATGGCCAGGGAAACGTCCGGGGTGGGGACGCGGATGGAGCTGCCGGTGAGCTTGCCCAGCAGTTCGGGCAGGGCCTTGGCCACGGCCTTGGCTGCGCCGGTCTCGGTGATCACCATGTTCAGTGCGGCCGAGCGCCCGCGCCGGTCACCCTTGTGGAAGTTGTCGATCAGGTTCTGGTCATTCGTGAAGGAGTGGACCGTCTCGACATGGCCGTGGACCACGCCGAACTTGTCGTTGATGGCCTTCAGGACCGGGGTGATGGCGTTCGTGGTGCATGACGCAGCGGACACAATCTGGTCCGTGTCCTCGATGGTGCGGTGGTTGATGCCGTGAACGATGTTCTTCAGCTCGCCCTTGCCCGGGGCGGTCAGCAGCACCCGTGCCACGCCCTTGCTCTGCAGGTGCTGGGACAGGCCCTCGGCGTCACGCCAGCGGCCGGTGTTGTCCACCACAAGCGCGTTGTTGATGCCGTAGGCGGTGTAGTCGATGGTGGCGGGGTTGTCCGAGTAGATAACCTGCACCTGGACGCCGTTGGCGGTGATGGTGTTGGCTGCCTCGTCCACGCGGATGGTGCCTTCGAAGGAGCCGTGGACCGAGTCGCGGCGGAGCAGGCTGGCGCGCTTGGACAGGTCGTTGTCGGAACCCCTGCGGACCACGATGGCGCGCAGGCGCAGGCCGTGGCCGCCGCCTGCCTTTTCGATCAGGAGGCGCGCCAGGAGGCGGCCGATGCGGCCGAAGCCGTAAAGTACAACGTCGGTGCTGGTGCGGTCGTCGCCGCCCCGCTTGCCCACGATCTCAGCCAGCTCTTCGCGGAGGAACTCCTCCAGGGTGGCGTCGCCGCCCTCCTCCTTGAACTTCTGGTTCAGCCGGGCGATATCGATCGCGGCGGCACCGAGCTCCAGCCCGGCCAGGGTGTTCAGCAGCGGAGCGGTTTCCTCCAGCAGCAGTTCGTCCTTGCTCATCCTGCGCGCAAAGCGGTGCGCCTTGAGGATGTTCATGGTGGACTTGTTGATCAGGCTCCGGCCGTGGATGCTGGTGACCACGTTGTTTTCGCGGTACAGCCGGCCGATCACCGGAATCATGGCCTCGGCGAGGGCCTCGCGGCCCATCCACGTATCAAGACAAGAATCTGACGTCTGGCTCACAGAAATACCTTCCTCGGTTCAGCCGCGTACGTCCTCGTACACGGATGTCGGCCACCTGATGGTGTCCAGGGGCACCGGCACCTGCGGGGATTGTTCCCCAGGCACCTGGATCGTATGCAAAAGAAAACCGCCGGCTGCAAACGCAACTTTCGGCGGAAGAACTCCTGCGTCCGGTATCCATTCTAATTTGGCAGACTGCCCCGGGACGGCCCAAGGCGCGTGAAATCACTCACACAGGACGGGTGGGCCGCTTAGTTGTGGAGGGCCGAATAGAGATTGAGGCTGGCGGAGAACACCACCCACGAAAGGTAGGGCAGGACCAGCAGTCCTGCCCAGGTATGGACCGGGCCCGCTTCCACCACCAGCAGGGCCAGGACACACGCCAGGGCGCAGATGATGGCGAAAGCCAGCCACAGTGCAGCGGACCCCATCATGGGGAACATGGCAAAGAACATCAACGGCCACGCCAGGTTCAGCACCAGCTGCAGCAGGTAGTACCCGAGAACTCGGCCCGACAGCGCTCCCCTGCGCCACACCAGCCATCCAGACAAGCCGATGCAGGCATAGAGCCCGATCCACACCGTCCGGAACATCCACCCGGCCGGCATCCATGGTGCCTGTGTTGAGCCGGCGAACCAGCCGTTGGAGTGCAGGATGATCGGGATGGACGCCAGGATACAGACGGCATAAGAGACGGCCAGGAATCCGGCCAGGGCGGCCACCTGCCGCCCCGCTGAGGGGACGCGCCGCCGCGTGGTTCCGGGGGAGGATTGTCCATCAGTATTCGCGGGCACGGTTCAGCATCCCCAACACAGCTTCCAAGGTCAAACCGGACTGGGTGGATGGGTTGACCGATACGCCGGGTTCTGTGCTCCTGCCCCGTTGCCGGTGCGGGAGTAGCGGCCATCCATCTACGAACGCCGTTGCCGGCGCCCTCCAGCGGCCTACCCGGACACTCGGGCGAGCAGCCCTCGAACGTGCCCTGTCTGGCCTTGCTCCGGGTGGGGTTTACCTAGCCTTCCCGGTCACCCGGGAAGCTGGTGGTCTCTTACACCACCGTTTCACCCTTACCTGCTTCGTGCCGCTTTCAAACCGGCGCGACCCAGGCGGTCTGTTTTCTGTGGCACTGGCCTGCGGGTTACCCCGAGTGGGCGTTACCCACCACCCTGCTCTATGGAGCCCGGACGTTCCTCGAGCCACTTGCGTGACGCGCGGCCGCCTGGTCAACCCATCCAGGTCCAGTCTACCGGCGGCCGGCAGGTTTCCCTGCGCCGGTAGGATCGGACGGTGCTGATTCTGCTTCCCCCCTCCGAAGGCAAGACACCCGCGGTCCGCGGATCCGCCGTCGACTGGCCTTCCCTCAGCTTCCCGCAGTTGAACACCTACCGGGCTAAAGTGCTGGACGCGCTCGGAACGGTGAGCGCCCATGAGGACGCCCTCGCCCTGCTGGGTGTCGGCGCGTCGCTGAAGGACGACGTCGAGCGGAACACCCGGCTGCATGCGGAACCTGCCGCTCCGGCCCATCAGATCTATTCCGGCGTCCTCTATGACGCGCTCGGCTATAAGACGCTGACCCCGGCGCAACGGCGCAAGGCGGATGAATCGGTGCTGGTGGTTTCGGCGTTGTGGGGCGCCATCCGTTTCGCCGACAGTGTTCCGGCCTACCGGCTGTCCATGGGCACGGCCCTGCCCGACGTCGGCCGCCTCGCCTCGTTCTGGAAACCGCAGCTCTCCGATGTGCTTGCCGAGGCCGCTTCCGGGCATTTGCTGGTGGACTGCCGGTCGAGTACCTATGCGGCGGTATGGGCTCCCCCGGCGGCACAGACCGTCACTGTCAATGTCTTCACCGAGGTCAACGGAGTCCGCAAGGTGGTCAGCCACTTTGCCAAGCACACCCGGGGCGAGCTGGCCCGGCACCTGCTGGCGAGGCGGGGCAAGGCGCCCGCGACGCCGTCGGACCTCCTGAGGGCCGCGCGCGAAAAGTGGGAGGCTGAACTCGTTGCCGGTTCGGCACGGAAACCACACGCGCTGAACATCATCCTGCCGGGCTGACTCCCACGCCCCTCCCCAACTAAGTAGCGCTAAGTGTCGTTATGGCGCTCCAAAACGACACTTAGCGCTACCCAGTTGGGTCAGGCCCACTCCTCCGAGCGGACCAGGATGGCGCCGGAGTCAGGGCAGAACACGATGTCGTCCGCTGCTGCGGCCTTGATTTCGGCGAGGTCGCCGGGGCTCAGCTTCATTCCGGAGGCCTCGGAGGTTCCGTGGAACAGCCGCGCCGCGCCCACTCCCCGCTTCGCCAGGGTCTTTTCGTAAACAGCAAGCATTCCGGCATCGAGCCCGGCGGCGAATTCGGCCCGCTGGGTGCGCAGCCCGGCAGCTTCGGCCTCCACCTCGGCAAGCGCGGCATCCAGTTCGGCCCGGATGCCGCCAAAGGATCCCTGGATGTCGTCCACGATGGCCTGCTGTGCGGCCTGTTTGGCGCGCAGTGAGTCAAGCCGCTCAAGAACTTCGAGCTCCACGTCCTCAAGGTCCGAGCGGCGCTTGTTAAGGGAAGCGATGTCCTTCTGCAGCGCGACCAGGTCCTTGGAGAGGCCTGTGCCGCTGTTCAGCCGGGCCTCGTCCCGTTCGATGCGGGTGGCAACCTGCTCCACATCGGCCTCGGCGCGCTTCAGTTCGGTTTCGGCGTCGTGCACAGCAACTTTTGCCGCGCCCAGCTCACCGTTGGCCACGGACAGTGCGGCTTCGAGGTCCTTGATGCGGGGATCGTTCTCGAGCGAGCGGCGGCGGTTTGCAAGCGACTTCAGCCTGGCGTCCAGCCCCTGCAGCTCAAGCAACTTCAACTGTTCCGCCGGTGCTGCCTTCGCCACTGTTACCTCCGCTTGCTTCCTGCCGGCCGAAGCCGGGCACCGTACCGGCGCTTCCTAGACTCTAGCGCCTGGCCTGCTCCCCTGCCCCGAACGGCAGGCTTACCCCGGAGTGAGGATGAAGTCCCAGGGATCGCTGTTGGTGGTGCTGACCTGGATTTCCACCTCATGGCCCTGGTCCGCGAGGACGTTGCCCAAGGCGGCGGCCGCGGCAGGCAGCCACAGCCACTCGCTGGCGAAATGCGAGACGTCCACAAGGTAGGGCCTGCCGTTCAGTGCAGCTTCCCTTGCCTCGGAGGCGGGGTGGTGGCGCAGGTCAGCGGTAACGTATACGTCTGCATTGCTGGCGCGCACCTCGTTGAACAGGGAGTCCCCGGCGCCGCCGCACACGGCGATCCGGCGGACCAGGCCGTCCTTGTCCCCGGAGACACGCACTCCCCCGGCGACGGAAGGCAGGATGCCGAAAACCCGGGCGGCGAAATCACCCAGCGTCATGGCGTCCGCCAGGTCCCCCACCCGGCCGATCCCTTCTTCCGGAAGGCCGTTTGCGGCAACGGTGAGCGGGGCGACGTCCTGCAGGCCGAGGGCGTCGGCGAGGACGTCAGAAACGCCTCCGACGGCGGAATCACCGTTGGTGTGCACTGTCAGCAGGGCTGTGCCCGACTCGATGAGCCGGTGGACGGCCCTGCCCTTGGGAGTAGTGGCGGCCACCGTGGTGACACCCTTGAGCAGCAGGGGATGGTGGGTGATCAGGAGCTCCGCGCCCCATTCCACGGCCTCGTCAATGACCTCGAGTGTGGGATCCACTGCAAACATCACCCGAGTGACCGGCGCCGAGGGGTGTCCTGCCACCAGGCCCACCTCGTCCCAGTTCTCTGCCAGGGACTCCGGCCACAGTTCCTCAACTGCCAGGAGCAGCTCGCCCAGCGTGGGAGCCTGCGGCTGCTCAACCGCCTCCCCGCCGGAAGGGGCCTCGCCGTCGTGAGGTTCGCCGTCGTGTTTCTCCGGTCCGGTAACGTCGGTGTCCACAGGTTCCATAGTCTTAGTTTTACCCCATTGCACGGCCCGGGCAGCGCCTTTGCTGCCCGCCCCCGGACGGCCGGGGAATCATCCGGCGCCGCCAACCATTGAAGAGGTCATGAAAACTTTTGTTTTAGGCGGAGGCTGCTTCTGGTGCCTTGACGCCGTTTACCAGAAGACCAGGGGCGTCAGCTCCGTAGTGTCCGGCTACACCGGCGGCCACGATCCGAACCCGGACTACTACTCGGTCTGCAACGGCACCACCGGACATGCCGAGGTGGCGGCGGTGACGTTCGACGAGGATGTCATCCCTGCCGATGTCATCCTGGACATGTTCTTTGCCCTGCACGACCCCACCACCCTCAACCGCCAGGGGTACGACGTGGGCACGCAGTACCGCTCGTCCATGTTCTACGAAACAACCGAAGAGAAGATCCTGTTCGAGGAAGCCATCGAACGGAACCAGGCGTTGTGGGCGCATCCCATCGTCACCGAAGTCAGCCGACTCCCACGGTTTTACGTTGCCGAGGAATTCCACCAGGACTACTACGCCAAGCACCCGGAGCAGGGATATTGCCAGGTGATCATCAACCCGAAGCTCGCAAAGGCCAGGAAATATTACTCTGCATGGCTTAACGCTTAGCGGGTGTTACGCGGCCTCGTTAGGCTGACCTCAGTATTCACCCCTAACCAGATAGGCGTATCTACATGGCACGGATTTATGACGACGTGACGCAGCTCGTCGGCGGCACCCCGCTGGTCAAGCTCAACCGGCTCAGCGAGGGGCTGGATGCCACCGTTGCCGTCAAGCTGGAGTTCTACAACCCGGCCAACAGCGTGAAGGACCGCATTGGTGTGGCCATCGTGGACGCGGCAGAGAAGTCCGGTGCCCTGAAGCCGGGCGGAACCATCGTGGAAGGCACCTCCGGCAACACCGGCATCGCCCTGGCCATGGTGGGCGCTGCCCGCGGTTACAAGGTCATCCTGACCATGCCGGAGACCATGTCCACCGAGCGCCGCGTGATGCTGCGCGCCTTTGGTGCCGAGATCGTCCTCACCCCCGGCTCAGAGGGCATGCGCGGGGCCGTGGAGAAGGCCCAGGAGATTGTGGCCAACACCGAGAACTCCATCTGGGCCCAGCAGTTCGCCAACGAGGCCAACCCGGAGATCCACCGCACCACTACGGCCGAGGAAATCTGGGCTGACACCGAAGGCCAGGTGGACATCTTCGTCGCCGGCATCGGCACCGGCGGAACCGTCACCGGCGTCGGGCAGGTCCTGAAGGAACGCAAGCCCGGCGTGCAGATCGTGGCCGTGGAGCCCAAGGACTCCGCCATCCTCAACGGCGGGGCGCCCGGCCCCCACAAGATCCAGGGCATCGGCGCCAACTTCGTGCCCGAAATCCTGGACACCAACGTCTACGACGAGGTCCTGGACGCCACCCTCGAGGACTCTGTCCGCGTGGCCCGTGAGCTTGGCGTCAAGGAAGGCATCCTGGGCGGCATTTCCTCCGGCGCCATCGTCTGGGGCGCACTGGAGCTGGCCAAGCGCCCGGAGAACGCAGGCAAACTGATTGTTGCCGTGGTCTGCGACTTTGGCGAGCGTTACATCTCCACTGTGCTCTATGACGACATCCGCGGCTGATTAGAACCGCCGTCCGCCCGTTTCCTGTAGAAAGAACTTTGTGGGCTTTTTCGCAAGACTAAAGGAAGACCTCGACGCCGCCCGGTCCCACGACCCGGCGGCTCGAGGTTCTTTCGAGAACTTTTTCGCTTATTCCGGCCTGCACGCCATCTGGGTCCACCGGCTGACGCACCGCATGTGGCAAAACCCGGCGCTCCGGTTCCCGGCGCGCCTCCTGTCCCAGCTGGGCCGGTCCTGGACCGGTATTGAAATCCATCCCGGCGCCACCATCGGCCGAAGGTTCTTCATCGACCACGGCATGGGCGTGGTGATCGGCGAAACCGCCGAGATCGGCGAGGACGTGATGATCTACCACGGTGTCACGCTGGGTGGACGTTCGCTGGCCAGGATTAAGCGGCACCCCACTATCGGGGACCGCGTCACTATCGGCGCCGGCGCCAAGATCCTGGGGCCGATCACCATCGGCCGGGACAGTGCCGTGGGCGCCAACGCCGTAGTGGTCAAGGACGCACCGCCGGAATCCATCGTCACCGGTGTTCCTGCCAAGTGGCGGCACCGGGACGCGCAGCGGGAAACCAAACCTGCCGTCGACCCGGCTGAATACGATATTGAGTACCGAATCTAGGCTCTAGCGTCCGGCTGCCAAAGGCCTGTCGATGCTGCCCATGTGGCAGCATCGACAGGCCTTTAGTGTTAAACAAAGCGGCCGGCAGTTCCTGGAAGAAGAGTCCAAGAACTGCCGGCCGTTCGCTTGCCGTGGAGCGGACGCTAGTGCGTGTCCACTGCCTCGATCTCGGACTTGTCCTCGCCCCAAAGGGTGTGGAACGTGCCCTCGGCGTCAACGCGGCCGTAGGTGTGGGCGCCGAAGAGGTCGCGCTGGCCCTGGATCAGGGCGGCAGCAACGCGCTTGCGGCGCAGGCCGTCGTAGTAGGCCAGCGAGGAGGAGAACACCGGAACCGGGATGCCCAGCTGGACGGCGGTGGCAACCACACGGCGCCAGGCGGGCAGTGCGTCGGCGATGGCCTTGGTGAAGGCCGGGGCAAACAGCAGGTTGGCGGGCTTCTCGTCCGCAGCGTAGGCCTTGGTGATGTCCTTGAGCAGTTCGGCGCGGATGATGCAGCCGGCGCGCCACAGGGAGGCGATCTCGTCCAGCTTCAGGTCCCAGCCGTATTCCTTTGCGGCGGAGGTGAGCATGTCCAGGCCCTGGGCGTAGGAGACCAGCTTGGAGGCGTACAGCGCCTGCCGGACGTCCTCTACGAAGGTCTCCGGGATTTCAACGGATGCTTCGTTGCCGGCGAGCAGTTCCTGGCCGAGCTTGCGCTGGCCTGCCTGGGAGGACAGGGCACGTGCGAACACGGATTCGGCGATGCCGGAGACCGGGGAGCCCAGTTCCAGTGCGGAGATGACCGTCCAGCGGCCGGTTCCCTTCTGGCCGGCCGCGTCCACCACGACGTCCACGAACGGCTTGCCGGTCTTGGCGTCAACGTGGCCCAGGACCTCTGCCGAGATTTCGATCAGGAAGGAGGACAGCTCGCCCTTGTTCCACTCAGAGAAGATCTTGGACTGCTCGGCCGGCTCGATCCCGGCACCGGAGCGCAGCAGGTCGAAGGCTTCACCGATGACCTGCATGTCGGCGTATTCAATGCCGTTGTGGACCATCTTGACGAAGTGGCCGGCGCCGTCGGTTCCCACCCAGGTGCAGCACGGTTCGCCGTCCACCTTGGCGGCGATCTTTTCCAGCAGCGGGCCGAGGGCCTTGTAGGACTCCTTGGAACCGCCGGGCATGATGGACGGGCCGTTCAGGGCGCCTTCCTCGCCGCCGGATACGCCGACGCCCACGAAGTGCAGGTCCTTCTTGGCCAGCGCGGCTTCGCGGCGCCGGGTGTCCTCGTAGTGGGAGTTGCCGGCGTCGATGATGATGTCGCCGGCTTCCAGCAGCGGCTCCAGCTGTTCGATGACGGAGTCCACGGGCTTGCCGGCCTTGACCATGATCAGCACGCGGCGCGGCTTCTCGAGGGAGTCCACGAGCTCCTGCAGGGTTTCCGTCCGGACGAAGTCGCCCTCGGAGCCGTACCGTTCGAGCAGGGCGTCGGTTTTCTCGACTGACCTGTTGTGCAGTGCGACGGTGAAGCCGTTCCGCGCGAGGTTGCGGGCCAGGTTGGCACCCATGACCGCAAGGCCGGTGACACCGATGTGTGCAGACATCAAAACTCCAATTCATACTGTGCGATGGATGTGCAGCTGCTTCCTTGGCGGAAGTACATTGCAGACCGGGGGTCTGAATAAAGCATATATATTCGGGCGGTCACAAAAAAGTAACGCCCACCTATTGGAACCCTTTGTGTCTCCGGCCGTCCACCACAAAAGGCAGTCCGGGAGGGCAGTCCCACTAGGCTTGACTCCATGACCACCAGCCTGCACCACCGTGCCATCGAGAATCTTGGCACCCGGATTGTCTCGGGCAACCTGCCCGCCGGGCACGTGATGCTGGCCGAGCAGCTGGAGGTTGAACTGAAGGTTTCGCGGTCGGTCATCCGCGAGGCGGTGCGCGTCCTGCAGTCCCTTGGCCTGGTGGAAACCACCAAGCGGGTGGGCATCAGGGTGCTGCCGCCCAGCCGCTGGAATCCCTTTGACCCGCAAGTCATCCGGTGGCGCCTGGCCAGCGACGCCCGGGGAGCCCAGCTGCGCTCACTGGCGGAGCTGCGCGCCGCCGTCGAACCCGCGGCGGCAGAACTTGCCGCCCAGAACGCGCCGGCGCCGCTGCGCCTCGAGCTGGTGGACGTTGCCTATGCAATGCGCGACGCCGGGCACAACGGTGAGGTGCCACGCTTCCTGGAGCTGGATATCCAGTTCCATTCGCTGCTGCTCTCCGGCTCCGGCAATGAGATGTTCGCCAACCTGATGGGCCAGGTGGCCGAGACGTTGACCGGACGCACCGTTCATGGCCTCATGCCCGACCACCCGCACGAGGCCGCCCTGCAGTGGCACGTGGATGTAGCGGAGGCCATTTCCAGGGGTGACAGCGCCGCGGCGCGGGAGGCCTCGGACCGGATAATGCGCCGCACCATGTCCCAGATGTCGGATACGTGGACGGAGCAGCCGCGGGTGTTTATCCCCGTGCGGCGCTGACACGCGCCGCAACAGCCATCAGACCACTACCGTCATTCCGCCGTCGATGAAGATGGTCTGGCCGTTGACGAAGTCGGACCCGCTGGAGGCCAGCCACACGGCAGGGCCGGCGAGGTCCTGCACGGTCCCCCACCGGTTGGCCGGGGTGCGGCCCAGGATCCAGGAATTGAACTGTTCGTCGTCCACCAGGTTCTGCGTCATCTCGGTGTGGATGTAGCCCGGAGCGATGCCGTTGGTCTGCAGCCCGGACGCCGCCCACTCAGCGGTCATGGCCCGGGTCAGGTTCCGCAGCCCGCCCTTCGCCGCAATATACGGTGCGATGGTGGGCCGGGCCAGGTCCGTCTGCACGGAGCAGATGTTGATGATCTTGCCGTGCCCGCGCCCGATCATGAACCGGGCAGCCTCCCGGCCCACCAGGAACGCGCTGGTCAGGTCCGTGGAGATCACCCGTTCCCAGTCCTTCACATCCAGGTCCAGCATGGGCACCCGGTGCTGGATCCCGGCGTTGTTCACCAGGATCTCCAGCGGCCCCACATGCTCCTCCACCCAGGCAACACCGCGGGCCGCCTCGACGTCACTCGTGACATCGAAGGCCACACTGTGCACCCGGCGGGGCGCGAAGTCGGCAGCCATCGTCGCCGCGGCGTCCTTGAGCCGCTCCTCATTGACGCCGTTCAGCACCACTGTTGCACCGGCGTCGGCCAACGCCCTCGCCAGCGCGTTGCCGATGCCGCGGCTGGACCCGGTGACCAGCGCAACCCGGCCGGTCAAATCAAAAAGTTGGCTCATAATGCAACCGTTCCTTCCGCCAGCGCTTCCGGCGCCGGCTGGCTGAGCCGGGAGATGGTCTGGCGGACCACCGCGAGATCCTGGTCACCCAGGCCCTGGCGCTTGAGTTCCGCGTAAAGTTCGACGCCGGCCGTCGCCATGGGGACGGCGGAGCATGCAGCGCGGGCTGCTTCCACAACAAATGAGAGGTCCTTGTGCATGAACTTGGCAGGCCCGGTGGGCGTGTAGTCCTTACTCACCAGCCGCGGGCCCACGATGTCCAGCACCCGGCTGCCGGCCAGTCCGCCGGAGAGAACCTCAAAGAGCGCGCCCGGATCCAGCCCGGATCGCTCGGCAAGCTCGGCGGCTTCGGCGAGTGCCGCCGTCGTCGTTCCCACCACCAACTGGTTGCATGCTTTGGCGAGGGAGCCGGCTCCCAGCGGGCCCAGATGGCGCACGGTGGTGCCCATGCAGCGCAGCAAGGGTTCAACACTGCGGACGGCCGCTTCTTCCCCACCGGCCATGATGGCCAACGTACCGTCTGCTGCTCCCCTGGTTCCGCCGCTGACCGGCGCGTCCACCACGCGGGCATGACCGGATGACACCGCTGCCACGCGGTGCCCGAAGTCCTGGACCCCGGTGGGAGAAACACTACTCATAACCACGACGACGGTACCGGGGGCGGGTGGCTGCCATTCCCAGCTCTCCAGGAGCCCCGCCGCGGCCTCCTCAATATCGGGAAAGTCCGGAAGCATAAAAATGATCACCGGAAGATCCCGCATGTCCGCGATCAGCGCGGCGGCTTCCCCGCCGAGCCGCTGCAGCTCCCGGAGCGGCCCGGGCGATCTGTTCCAGGCCGTAATGTGCCACCCCTTCGTGAGGGCATTCGTTGCCATGGGCAAGCCCATCAACCCCAGTCCCACAAAGCCTGCCCACTTGTCCTGCATTTTCGCCAGCCCCTCCTAACGCCTCCAAAGTGTTCAATATCCTAGCCTCTATTCAGTATGATGAACAGATGACCTCTCCTCTTACTGTGGCCATTGCCGTCCCCCTCGAAGCTGAGCTCGTGGACCGCATCCGCGCCGTCGACCCGTCCGTTACCGTGCTGTACGAGCCCGAACTACTGCCGCCGGAGCGGTATCCGGCCGACCATGCCGGTGATCCCGCTTTCCGGCGTTCCCCGGAGCAGGAGGAGCGCTACTGGGCCATGGTCAACCAAGCACAGGTCCTCTACGGCATGCCCAACGAAAGCCCCGCAGGCCTTGCCCGGGCGGCAGGCGAAAACCCGCACCTCCAGTGGGTGCATGCCATGGCGGCGGGAGCCGGCGGGGCGGTCAAGGCCTCCGGCCTCGACCAGGAAACACTGCAGAAGTTCAAGGTGACAACCTCCGCAGGAGTCCATGCCCTGCCGCTGGCCGAATTCGCCACGATGGGAATCCTCAACGGATTCAAGCGCACCGCGGAGCTGGTCCGCGACCAGGAAGCCAAGGTCTGGCCCGAGCTGCGTACCCCCACCCGCCTGGTGAGCGGTTCCACGCTCGTTATTGCCGGCCTCGGTGAGATCGGCCTGGAAACAGCGCGCCTTGCCCGCGCCCTGGGCATGAAGGTCAGCGGCACCAAACGAACGGCGGAACCGCTGGAAGGCATCGAGGAGGTCGCCACCAACGATGGCCTTCCAGCTCTCCTGGCCGCGGCAGATGCCGTAGTCAACACATTGCCGGGAACGCCCTACACGGAAAGACTCTTTGACCGCGACGTATTCGCGGCCATGAAGCCGGGCACCGTCTTCGTCAACGTTGGCAGGGGAACCGTGGTGGACGAGGAAGCGCTCCTCGAGGCCCTGGACAACGGCCAGGTCTCCTACGCCTGCCTTGACGTTTTCGCAGTAGAGCCACTGCCGCAGGACAGCCCGCTGTGGAGCCACCCGAACGTACTGGTCTCGCCCCACACCTCCGCCCTCAGCGCAGCGGAAAACCGCCTGATCACCGAGCGCTTCTGCGGAAACCTCCGGATCTTCCTGGACGGCGGGGAACTCCCCCACCTCGTGGACACCGTGCATTTCTACTAAACCTGACCGGACACACAAAAGGGCGGCTTCCCCACCATGAACTGCTCCCCGAAAGTTGGACTGATAAATTCAGTTCCGACTTCCGGGGAGCAGTTTTATGCGTCCATCTAGTTCATTGTCCGAGGAGCAGCGCGAGGCAGCTGTAGCGTGGTTTGAGAAGGGCATCGCGGACAAGGCCACAGCCAGCTTGCTGGGCGTTGCCCGCTCGCCGGTAGACCGTCTTTATCGGCGGTGGAGGATCCATGGCCGGGGAGCGTTGATGACTAAGCCGACAAAGCGTGCGTACTCGTTTGATTTCAAGCTCGCATTGGTCGAACGCTTCGCCGCAGGCGAGAGTGCGCAAGATCTCGCCTCAGAAGCTGGCTTATCATCGCCCAAACTTCTCGAAACGTGGGCTCGGGCATACCGCCGAGAAGGGCCGGATGCTCTGCGCCCCAGGGCCAAAGGCAGACCCAGGAGGCCCGACGCCTCGCCACCAGTGGAGGTACCCGAACTGGAACGACTGCGGCGGGAGAACGAACGCTTGCGGGCGGAAGTGGCTTACCTGG
>NZ_VHIJ01000071.1:0-189 GCF_006680095.1 Pseudarthrobacter sp. B4EP4b
GCGAACTGGACCCCAACCACATCGTCACCCCTGGCGTCTTCGTCCAGCGCCTGGTCCAGGCCAGCAACAGGGTCAAGGACATCGAGCAGCGCACCGTCCGGCCGCGTGGTGTCCCGGCTGATGCCGAAGCCCTGGCCGTCTGACCACCGAATACCTAGCGACAAGGAGAACCCCATGGCCTGGACCAGG
>NZ_VHIJ01000071.1:676-3150 GCF_006680095.1 Pseudarthrobacter sp. B4EP4b
AAGCCCTGGCCGTCTGACCACCGAATACCTAGCGACAAGGAGAACCCCATGGCCTGGACCAGGGATGAAATGGCCGCCATCGCGGCCGAGGAACTGAACGACGGCGACTACGTGAACCTGGGCATCGGCATTCCAACGCTGGTGGCCAACAACCTGCCCGACGGCGTACGGGTTGTCCTGCAGAGCGAAAACGGGCTGCTGGGCATGGGCCCGTTCCCGTACGAGGGCGAGGAAGACGCCGACCTCATCAATGCCGGCAAGCAGACCGTCACCGTGCTGCCCGGCGGCAGCATCTTCGATTCCGCCACCTCGTTCGGCATGATCCGCGGCGGCCACGTCAAAGTGGCCATCCTGGGCGCCATGCAGGTTTCCGGCAGCGGGGACCTCGCCAACTGGACCATCCCCGGCAAGATGGTCAAGGGCATGGGCGGTGCCATGGACCTGGTGGCCGGAACACCCCGCGTGGTGGTCCTCACCGAACACAACGCCAAGGACGGCAGCGCCAAGATTGTCCGCGAATGCACCCTGCCCCTGACCGGTCTCGCCGTGGTGGACCGGATTATCAGCGACCTCGCGGTCTTTGACCTCGTGAAGACAGACGACGGCGGGCGGCAGCTCACGCTGACCCGGCTGGCGCCCGGGGTCACCGTCGAGGAAATCCAGGAGAAGACGGAGGCGGAATTCACCGTCGCCCTGGACGGATCCGGCGTCGGGGAATCCGCCCTGGAAGGAGCAACGGCATGAGCCTGCAGGAACAGTTCGGTAAAGATGTCCTGCTCACGGGTTGGGGCCACAGCCGTTTCGGGAAGCTGGTGGACGAGACCTTGGAGTCGCTGATCGTCCAGGTGGCCACCGAAGCGATCACCAACGCCGGCATTGAGCCGGGCCAGATCGACGAGATCTACCTCGGCCAGTTCAACTCCGGCATGATGCCCCTGGCGTTCCCGTCCTCACTGGCACTGCAGGTCTCAGACCAGCTCGCCAATGTGCCCGCCACGCGGGTGGAGAATGCGTGCGCTTCCGGCTCCGCCGCCTTCCAGCAGGGCACCAAGTCCCTGCTCGCCGGAACCGCGAAAACCGTGCTGGTGATTGGCGCCGAAAAGATGACCCACGCCGGAGCCGACGTTGTGGGCGCCGGCCTTTTGGGCGCCGACTACGACATGGCCGGCAAGGCGTCCACCACCGGCTTCACCGGGCTGTTCGCCGAGGTGGCCAAGCACTACGAAAAGCGGTACGGCAGCGTTTCCGACGTCCTGGGCTCCATCGCCGCCAAGAACCACCGCAACGGCGTGGACAACCCCTACGCGCAGCTCCGCAAGGACCTCGGCGAGGAGTTCTGCCGCACGGTCTCGGACAAAAACCCGATGGTGGCGGACCCGCTGCGCCGCACGGACTGCTCCCCTGTGTCTGATGGCGCTGCCGCCGTCGTGCTGTCCACTGCGGCGACCGGCGGTGCCACCGCTCCGGTACGCCTCGCCGGCTTCGGCCACGCCAACGACTTCTTCCCCGCCGCGCGCAGGGATCCCGTAGCCTTCAACGCCACCCGGGTGTCATGGCAGCGGGCACTGGCGATGGCCGGCGTCGGAATCGATGAGCTGGACTTCGCCGAAGTGCATGACTGCTTCACCATCGCGGAGCTGCTGATGTACGAGGCCATGGGCCTGACGGATCCCGGGCAGGGCGCCAGGGCCATCGAGGAAGGCTGGGTGTACAAGGACGGCAAGCTGCCGGTCAACGTCTCCGGCGGCCTGAAGGCCAAAGGCCACCCGGTGGGCGCCACCGGCGTCTCGCAGCACGTCATCGCCGCCATGCAGCTCACGGGGACCGCCGGGGACATGCAGCTGGCCGGCCCCCGCCGCGCCGCCGTCCAGAACATGGGCGGCGTGGGCATCGCCAACTACGTCAGCGTCCTCGAGGCCGTCTGAAAAGCAACGCGGGGTCAGATATGGCCGTTCCGGAGCGGATTATCGGGCCATATCTGACCCCGCGTTGCTGTTATCTGGAGGGGCTACCGGTTGCGGATCAGGGCTGCGATCCCGGCGAAACCGAGCCGCTCCGCGTTCTGCAGCGCCGTTCTGCCCTCCCGGTCCCGGATGTCGGGGTCGGCGCCGGCATCGAGGAGCATCCGGACCACCTCCTGCTGCCTGGGTCCGCCGTTGTTCAACAAAATGGCTTCCTGCATGGCGGTCCAGCCCAGGTTGTTGACGTGGTTGACCGGCACCCCCGCGGCGATCAGGATCCGGACGGTCTCCACGTGGCCATGTTCGCTTGCGGGGATCAGGGCGGTCCCGCCGTACCGGTTGGTGCTGGCGACGTCTGCCCCGGCGTCCAGAGTCAACCGGAGCACCTCGTTGAATCCTTCGGCGCCCGCGTAGAGGAACGCCGAATCCTGGATCGCGTCCTTGGTGTTCACATTGCCGCCCCGCCCGATGAGTTCGTGCACCAGCGGCACGTTGTTGGCCTTGGCGGCGGCG
>NZ_VHIJ01000071.1:3597-4042 GCF_006680095.1 Pseudarthrobacter sp. B4EP4b
ACATTGCCGCCCCGCCCGATGAGTTCGTGCACCAGCGGCACGTTGTTGGCCTTGGCGGCGGCGATGAGTGCCTGGTCAAGCTGCGCTTGTTCCTCCGCGGACAGCATCGGAGGAGCAGCTGCCGGCGCCGGCGCCGGGGCAGGCGCTGATGGGGTTTCCGCCGCGGCCGTCGTCCCTTCCGCCCCGGCAAGGGACGACGACGGCGCAGGCTGCGGCGGCTGCGTCGCCTCCGGACCCGCCTGGCACGCAGTCGTGGCCAGGGTCAAGGAGACGGCAAGGCAGCAAACCCCAACCCACTTCATGCGGCCCAGCCTACTGAGCGGCAGCAGCAACGATGGCATCAGCACCGGCAGTGGCACAGGCCTCGTCCAGGGCTCCGTCGGGAGCACCTCCGACGCCGATCCCGGCCACGGAAACACCGTTCACCTTCAGCGGGACGCCGCCG